>JAYKJB010000116.1 GCA_035285325.1 Candidatus Sericytochromatia bacterium | reverse complement strand
CGGCGTACCTCGCGCGCGCGTGCGAGGTGCGCCTCAATGATTTGGGTGGGTAAATGTTGTGCGCTTGAGTGAAAGAAACGGCCCGCAGTCAGCCCTGGCTCGGCTGGTGGTTCTGGCGATGCTGGCGCTGGCGGCTTGCAGTGCGCCAGCCCCCACCACCAGCGTGTCGCGGATTCCGACCATCGCGCTGGCTCCCCCGACGACATTCACCGCCTCATCGGGCGGCCTGAGCACCGATCCTTCCGCCTTGCTTCCGGACGCCACGGCTGCCAGCCCTGATGTGCTGCCGTCCGCCGCGACCCCGCTGGTCGAGGCGTCGGCCACCACCACTCCCCGGGTCTCGGACATCCCGATCCTCCCCGAAGTGCCAGAACCGTCTCCCTTTCCTAGTTTGCCCCACACCAGCGATGTGGCCCTGGGCTGCCGCCTGATGTCGACCGGGCCGGTCAAGCAGGTGCGGGCCATCCTACCGGGCGAGGGAACCATGGACACGGTCGGGGACGATGGGCATCGCTATGACATCCAGCTGGTGGGGGAAGGAGACCAGCGTGAAGGCATGGTGCGCTTCGATAACCTGCGGGTGGCGGTGTACAGCTTCTACCTGAACCAGGACGTGCCCTTCGCGCTGTTCCTCGATGGCCAACCGCTGGCCCTGGAGTCTTCCAGCAAGCAGCCGGAAGGCTGCCGCGACATCGCCATCCACCACTTCGTGGAGATGATGCCCGGTGAGGTGATGCTGCACTTTGGTCCCTCCGCACAGTCGACCGTCGGACTGGTGATCGATCGCAGCCAGGAGGCGCGGTGAAATCATTGTCGGAGGGCGCTTGCGTGATCGAAGCGCGTGAGATGGTGGTCGGCCACCGCGGGCGGGCGCTGCTGCCTCCGCTCAGTGCGAGCGTGCTGGCGGGCCAGGCCTGGGTCGTGCTGGGACGCAACGGGGCCGGCAAGTCATCCCTCCTGAAGACGCTGCTGGGCCTGCTGCCCCCAGTTTCCGGTCGGGTGCTGCGGGAACCGAGCATGCACGTGGCGTTCATGCCGCAGCGGCACCTGGTCGATCCGACCCTGCCGATGCGGGCCCGCGATGTGGTCGCGATGGGAGCGGATGAAGGTTGGTCCTTCCTGCGTCCCCTGCGCGCTCCGGGCGGGCGTCAGGCGGTTGAGCGGGTGCTCACGCTGGCAGGCTGCGAGGAGCTGGCGAATGAGCGCTTCGGGTCGCTGTCGGTGGGCCAGCAACAGCGCGTCTTGCTCGCTCAGGCGCTGGTGGGTCAACCAGACCTCGTGGTGCTTGACGAACCCACCGCTGGGATGGATGTGGTGGCGGAGCGCGAGGCGTTGCGGGTGATTGACCGGGAGCGCGAAGCGCGAGGGATGGCGGTGGTGTGGGTGACCCATCGCCTGCATGATGGGCTGAGGCGAGCGGATCGCGTGTGTTTCGTCGATGCTGACAGCCAGACGGCCGTGATGACCGCTCCCCGAGACTTGCTGCAGCACCCTGTCTTTGTGAGTCAGTTCGGACGCCTGTCCTGGGACGACCCGCTCCCGGAGGGGGATCCTGCTGTGGGAAGCTGGGCCTGAGCGGATGGCTTTGGGTGCCCTCTTTTCAGCCTGGGAGCTGTTCCGCGACCCGATCCTGGTGGCGGCGATCGCCGGGGCCGTGCTGGGTTACCTCGGCGTGTTCGTGGTGATGCGTCGCATGGTCTTTTCGGCGGCCGCGCTGGCGCAGGCGGCTGGCTGCGGCGTGGCGACGGCCTTTTTTCTGCAGATTCATGCCGGGCTTCCCGAGAGCCTGGCCTCTCCCCGGGCCTGGTCCCTGGGCGCCACCTTGCTGGCCATCTGGATCCTGCAGTGGCCGGGACGCCGGGTCATCAGCCGGGAAGGGGTGCTGGCCTTGCTTTATATGCTGGGGGGGGCCGTGGCCTTGCTGCTGGGCACGCGCATCAGCCAGGAAGCCCACGACATCGAGGCGATCCTCTTCGGCTCGGCCGTGGTGGTCAGGCCCGAAGATGTCGCCCTGGTGACGGGGGTGGCCGGCCTCAGTGCCTTCTGGCTGCTCTGGTGGCATCGGGGCTTCTGGTTCGCCTCGATGGATCCCGATGGGGCGCGTGTGCGAGGCCTGCCGGTGGCCCTGCTCGATACGGTGCTGTTGCTCTTGCTGGCCGGCTGCATCTCGGTGGCGACCCATGCGTTGGGGGCCTTGCCGGTATTTGCCTTCAGCGTGCTGCCGGCTTTGGCCGTGATGGCCCTGTGTCGCATTCCCTGGCTGGCGCTGGCCCTGGCGGCGAGCCTGGGCGCCGCGGCCGGGGCGGGGGGCTATCTGCTGGCCTACGTGGGCGAATTTCCGGTGGGAGCCAGTCAAACGGCCCTGGCCGCGGCCTTCGTGCTCGCCGCCCTGGCCGTGCGCGGATTGGGCCGGCTGCTGGCCTGGCTGCGTGCCTGGCCTGCCGCAGCGCCATCCCAGGAGCTGCCGAATGCTTGAGCTGAAGCCCGGTCGGACCTGGAACGACGTTCGACAGGCCCTGGCACGTGGGGGCCCGTTGTGGTTCTGATGGCGTCTCTGACCTTGCTCGCCGCCCCGGCGTTGCACGCCGCCCCTGCGTCTGCGACGCGTCTCGGGGCGCCCTACTACGATGCCAGACGTCAGGAGGTCGTCCTTCCTTACACGGGCCCCCTCCCGATCTGGACGGAGGGCGTCCTGCGTCAGCCGGATCGGGTCTATTTCGACATTCGGGCGCGCAGCCTGTCGACGGGCACGCGCCATTCCTCGGTTGCGAGTCATCCCCAGCTCCTGGCCTGGACCTTTGCCTCTCACGGTGAGACGCGGGCGAGACTCACGCTGGTGTTGCGCAAGCCGACGGAGGTGGCCCTGCGCTTCGATGCGCGTCAGCACCTGATCCGCTTCGACTGCAGCGCGCTGCCTGCGCCACCGCTACTTCCTCCGCCACGCGTGCCCCAGGTATCGGGCCTCCCGCTCCGCCCATTGCCGGGACAAAGGGAGGTGGCCCCGCGCTCGGAGCCCGCTTCGCTCCGGCGCGTTTCCCCGGTGCTGCCCGCGCGCCTCGCTTCTCCGTCTCCTCCACGGGGGGATGCGGTGGCCTCGCCCGTGTTGGAACGCCAGCTGCAGGGGGTGCTTGAAGGACTCGATACGCACAAGAAGCCCCTGCCTCTGCCCTCTGAACCTGGTCTCGCCTATCTTCCGGGCACGCCTGACGAGCGCGCACCGATTCCCCCCGTGCCGTTGCCGGCTCCCTCGATGGCGCCGTTTCCCGCGGGGCCGGCACCTTGGAGCTCCCCCCCCACGTTTGACCTCCACGTGGCGAGCGCTGGCATGCTCGGCGCCTTCGAGGCGACGGTGCCGGGTTTCACGCAGGCGGCTCGCTCGGACTCTCACGGCGTGTCGGGCGCGCGCCTGTTCGCGCGTTGGGGCGCCTGGGAGGTCCCTGGCGAGTCGCCGGCCTGGTGGACCGGGCTGCTCGATGCCTACGCGGGCGGTGTCGCCTTCGTCGACCCGCAAATTGCGGATGGTCTTCAGGCTCGCCAGGGATGGCGACTGCACGCCGCTGGCTTGCGCGGGGCCCGCGTGGCGGGCCTTGACCTGCACGCGGGGCTCGGCCTGGCGCTCAAACAGGACCAGTTCTGGCGGGCGGTCACGCCCGTGCAGGGGGGGGCCGTCAGTCAGGGCACCCGTGTCATGGTGGCGCCGGAGTGCCTGCTGCTGGCGGCCTGGCCGCTGTCCGGCGGCGTGGGCCTCTACGCTGAAGGGGCTCTGGCGCCCGCCTGGTTCGTGGCAGACGCCGGTGCGGTGATGGAGCCTGCGCCCTTGACCGGTTCCCGCCTGGAGGGCGGTCTGGATTGGAATTTCGCGGGACTGAGGGTGGCGATCGGCTACCGGCGCTGGTCCCTGGGGGGGCCCGGCTATGCGGAAGCTTCATACGGCCCGGTGCTCACGCTGGGGGGCTGGCTGGCTCCCTCGTGGTTCGCGCGCGAGCGCACCGCACCTGGCGAGCCGGGCCCCAAACAGGGTACACTTTGAGCCGGTTTTGCTCTGAGGAGATGTCCATGTCGCGTCGTCACCGTCTCGTCCTGTCCTGGGCCGCAGGACTTGGTTTTCTGGGTCTGCTGGGCTGTCAGGCCTCGCTTCCAGTGGCCGGAAACCCTGCGCCCGTCTCCTCTGCCTCGGTGCAGCCAGGGACCGGGCCGGCCGTGACCGCTCCAGGGCGCGTCACGCCAGAGCAGGCCAAGGCACGCCTGAACGCCGGCGAGAATATCCTGGTGGTGGACGTGCGCAATGCCGCCTCCTACGCCGCTGAGCACATCGAAGGGGCAGTCAATGCGACGTGGGCCGACATCAAGGAAGGCAAGGCCCAACTGCCGAAGGACCGCACGCTGCTGCTCTACTGTACGTGACCGGACGAGCATAGCAGCGCCGGTGCGGCGCTGGATCTCATCCAACAGGGTTACACCAAGCTGCTCGTGCTGAAGGGCGGCATGGGAGCTTGGAAAGACCTGAAATACCCCACGGTTCGGCCGACTTCCTAGGGCTGCTCGGCCTCGTGCCGCCCGCTCCTGCGGTTCAGTCGCGCTCCAGCATCGGGGCGTAGTATCGCGCGATCAGGTCCTGTAACGCCTCTCGGGTGCCGTGAAACTCCTCGGCCAACAGACGCGCGGAGGTGGCCTGAGGCCAAGCCATGGGCGGGCAGCTCAGCGCCTGGCGAAACGCCTCGCGGGCCGGTTCGATCTCCTCGCAGGCCACCAGCGCCGCTCCGAGGTCGTAGTGCAAGCGAGGGCTTTCCGGGAGACGCCGGATGGCCTGACGCAGGTGCTCACGGGCCCGCTGGGCGTAGCCCCTTTCCGCCTCGACGAGTTCCAGTCGGGCCAGCGCGGCGGGCGCATAAGGCCAGTGGGGATGCCGCTCCGCCAGCTCCAGCCACTGCCGGCAGGCCGCCTCTCGTTCGCCAAGCAGGCGATGCCGGACCCAGGCGCGCCAGAAAGCCGGCTCCGGCAGGCTGGGGTCCAGGCGCTCGGCCCGCTCCAGATAGACCTCGGCGTTGAGCGCGCCCATGTCTGCCAGGTGGCTGCCGCTCAACTGGCGGCCTTCGAGCCAGGGGCGATCGGTCAGACGAAAGCTCAAAACCCCGAGCCGCAGCCAGTATTGGGGATCGTTCGACACCCAGCGATGCGCCTGGTAAAGCCAGTTGAGCGCTTCGTCCCAGCGTCGGTCCTGCTCCAAGGCGTCGGCGCGTTCAAAAAAAATGCTGTAGACAGAATGACGCATGGGACCGCGATTGGCGTTCTACCCGTCGGGTCAGAACAGCTTGGTGTTGAGGACCTTCCAGAGTTCCCCGACTGCCGCACGCAAGCGCCGAGACACCTGCATCTGGCTGATGCCCAGGCGACTGGCAATTTCCATCTGGGTCAGGTCCTCGTAGAAGGCGAATTCAATCACCTCGCGCGAAGCCTGTCTCAAACGGCCAAGGGCAGCATCGAGCATCAAGCGATCGTCCGTGGCCAGCTGGAAACTGGAGTATCGGTTGTCGATCAGCTGATAGCGTTGGGTTCCGGTTTCCAGCTCCAGCGCCTGGTCCAGCGATGCCGGTGATCCCTGCGACTCCAGCAAGAGCACATCGTCCACCTTCTCCACGGGCAGGCCACTCCATGCCGCGATCTCCGCCGAGGAGGGCTCACGTGCCTCGCCTTGCTGCAAGGCGCTCTGGGCGGCGAGCACGCGGCCACGCAGTTCCACCAGTTCCCGTGGGGGACGCACGAGCGGCGCCTGGTCCCGCAGATAATGCCGCATTTCACCGGCAATCCGGCTGCAGGCGTAACGCTCGAAGGTGTGAGTCCGGGCGGGGTCGGCCTGAGCCAGGGCCCGAAGCAGCCCGATGGCGCCCACTTGCAGCAAGTCATCCAGATGGTCCGGGCGCTGCCCGGCCAGGTGCCGCGCGATCGGAGGTATCAGGTGGGCGAAGCGGTCGAAGCTCAGCTCGGGAGATGGGTCCGAATTCGTCGGCATCGGCTCTCCCTCTTGCTGCCTCATTTGATCTTGTTGACGATGTCGAAGATGGGCAAATACATCCCGATGATGATCGAGCCGACGATGCCGCCGATCATGACCATCATCAACGGTTCGAGCATCGAGGTGAGGGCCTTGACCGCCGCATCGACCTCTTCATCGTAAAAGTCGGCCACCTTGTCCAGCATGGCGTCGATCGAACCCGTTTCTTCGCCGATGGACACCATCTGGGTCACCATCGAGGGGAACACGGCGGCCCGCTCCAGCGGCTTGGCCAGCCCCTCGCCCTCGGAAACCGACAGGCGCAGGTCTTCCATGACGCCCGCGATGATCAGGTTGCCGATGGAGTCTCGCACGATCTCCAGCGCGGGCATCAGAGGCACCCCTGATTTCAGCAGGGTGCCCAGCGTGCGTGAGAAGCGGGCCACGGCCACTTTCCGGATCAAGTCCCCGAGGACGGGCAGTTTCAACTTGTACTGGTCCACCAGCAAGGCGCCTTGCGGGGTGGACTGAAAAATGCGGAAGCCTTGAAAGGCCAGCACGATGAACACCACCCCCACCACAGCGTACACCGAGGTCAGCAGGTTGCTCAGGTCGACCAGCAGCTGGGTAAAGGCGGGCAGCTTGGCACCCATCTGCTCGAACATCGAGGCGAACATCGGCACGATGAACATCAGCATCACGGCCGAAATGATGAGGGCGAACACCATGACCGTCAGGGGGTAGGCCATGGCACTCTTGACCTGGGTGTTCAGACGATTTTGATTTTCCAGAAAGCCCGCCACGCGCAACAGCACGTTGTCCAGCACACCGCCTGCCTCACCCGCCTTGATCATGCCGCAGAACAGGTTGTTGAAGACATCCGGGTACCTGCCCATCGAGTCCGAGAGGGCCTGCCCCTGCTCCACCTGCTCCTTGACGTCCGTCAGGATGCGGCGCAATTTGGCGGATTCCGCCTGTTCCGCCAGGATGCCCAGCGAGCGCACCATCGAGACGCCTGCGTTGATCATCGTGGCAAACTGCCGGGCGAAGATGCAGAGGTCTTTGAGCTTGACCTTGCCTTCAAAGAACTTGTTCAGGCCGTCCATGCTGACGCCAGAGAACATGGCCGACATCTGCGCCGCGGGCCCCGCCCCCTTTTCGCGGATCCCGACCACGGTGAAGTTCTTGTTGCGCAGGTCCTGGCGAACCGCATTGGGGTTGTCCCCCTTGACGGTCCGGGTGAAGGTCTTACCGCGCTTGTCGCGGACCTTGACCTCAAAGACGGTTGCCATGTGCACGCCTCTTGTCGGGGCTCTGCCCCCTAGGCTCAAAGTTCCCTGATTGTAGCCCCGTTAAACCGGCAGGGGCGTGCCGGAGGGCACGCCGGAAGCCTCACTTCTTCATGCCGGCGGGCGAAGATGCCGGTGCGGCCGGCGCACCTCCGAGGGTCCCTCCCAGCATCTTGGCCAGGTCATCTGGACGGGAACTCTTGGAAAGGGCGTCCTCGTAGGACACCTGCTTGTTCATGTACAGATCGCGCAGGGCCATCTCCAGGGTCTGCATGCCGAACTTGCCCCCCGTCTGGATGGCGGAATAGACCTGGGCGGTCTTGCCTTCGCGGATCAGGTTCGCAATGGCGGGTGTGACGATCATGATTTCCTGCGCCATGATGCGTCCCCGCTTGCCTGGCTCCACTTGCAGCTTGGGAACGAGGGCCTGGGACAACACGGCCACCAGCGAGTTGGAGAGCTGCACGCGAATCTGCTGCTGCTGGTGAGGGGGAAACACGTCGACGATACGGTCGACCGTCTGCGAGGCCGAGCTGGTGTGAAGGGTGCCAAAGACCAGGTGGCCCGTTTCGGCGGCGGAGAGCGCCAGTCGAATGGTCTCCAGGTCACGCATTTCACCCACCAGAATCACGTCAGGATCTTCGCGCAGGGCCGCCTTCAGCGCGTTGTCGAAGGAGCGCGTGTCGGCGTGGAGTTCCCGCTGATTGACCAGGCTCATCTTGGACTGGTGTACGAATTCGATCGGGTCCTCGATGGTCAGAATGTGCTCGGCGCGATGGCTGTTGATGTGGTCGATCATGGCAGCCAGCGTGGTCGATTTGCCCGAACCGGTCGGCCCCGTCACCAGCACCATGCCGCGCGGCTTGTGCGTCAATTCCGAGACGATCGGCGGCATGCTCATGTCTTCCATTTTGGGCGCCTTCGAGTTGATGGTTCGCAGCACGGCCGCGTAATTGCCCTTGCTCTTGAAGGAGTTGACACGAAAGCGGCCCAACCCGACCACGCCGTAAGAGCAGTCCAGCTCGTAGGTCTGCTCCAGTTGCTTGCGCTGCTCGTTGGTGAGGATCGAGAAGATCAGCCGCTGGGTGTCCTCGCCCGTCAGAGGCTCGTAATCCGTCTTGGTCAACTTGCCGTTGATGCGGATGATCGGGGGAACGTTGGCCGCGATGTGGAGGTCTGACCCGTCGCGGTCAAACACCATCTGCAGCAACTCTTCCATATACATAGCGGTCAGAACTCCTTCCGAGGCGCAGTGAGGTCAACGGGCGCGAGGATCACGCGGGGCCCAGCGAGGGGGCCGGCGTGCCACAGAGCGCACAGGCCTTCCATCCCTCTTCGATGCGTGAATTGCACTTCACGCACACCATGCGGAGATTGGTCGAGCAGAAAGGGCACTTGATGTAGTCATCACCCACTTCGTTGCGGCAGGAGGGACACAGCTTGGCCGCGCCCTCGTCCGAGAAGCAGACGCGGATCACCTCGTCGATGTCCGTGTGACCGAGCATCGCCAGTTTCAGCGCATAGTCCTTGAGCTGTATCATGCCGGACTGCTTGGCCGCGTAGCGGATCAGCGCCGAACCGCCGCCGCGGGCGACCACTTCACGGATCTGATCCGTCATCTTCATGATTTCATACACGCCCATGCGGCCCGAGTAGCCCTTCACGCATTCGGCACAGCCGGTTGGATTGTGCTTGCGCATGACCAGGGGTTGCGAGGGGTCGTACTTGAGGCCGACGAAGTCAATCGTCTCCTGGGTCGGGGTGTAGTCCTGGGAGCACTGCGGACACAGCTTGCGCACCAGCCGTTGCGCGATCACGCCGATGGTGGCGGCCGCGGTCAGGAAGCCTTCCACCCCCATCTCATCCAGGCGCATCATGGCGCCGGGCGCGTCGTTGGTATGCAGCGAGGTGAACACCAAGTGGCCCGTCAGGGCGGCTTCAATGGCGATCTTGGCCAGTTCCTTGTCGCGGGTCTCCCCGATCAGCATGATGTCGGGGTCCTGGCGCAAGAAGGCTTTCAGGATGCGCGCGAAGGTGTAACCGATGTCCGGCTTGGCCTGACACTGGGTGATGCCGGGACAGTCATATTCAATCGGGTCTTCCGCGGTGGAGATGTTCACGTCCGGGGTGTTCCGGTTGGCCAGGATCGAGTACAGGGTGGTGGTCTTGCCCGAGCCCGTCGGACCGCAAACAAAAATGATGCCGAAGGGTCGGTTGACCATTTCCATCACGGTCTTGTAGTCGTTCTCGAAGATGAACAGCTTGTCGAGGGGCACCCCGGTGTTGGTCTTGTCGAGAATGCGCATGCAGATTTTTTCGCCGAACTTCGACGGCAAGGAACTCACGCGGAAGTCGATCTCCTTGCCGCGGAACTTGACGCTGATGCGCCCGTCTTGAGGCAAGCGTTTCTCGGCGATGTCCAGGTTCGACATGATTTTGAAGCGGGACACCAGGGCGGGCAGAATCTTGCTTGGCAATTCCATCTGCTTGTGTAGCACGCCGTCCTGCCGGAAGCGCACCACGATGTTGCCAGCCTGCGGTTCGACGTGGATGTCCGAGACCTTGCGGGCCGATCCGAGGGCGTTCATGAGAATGGTATTGGCCAACCGGATCACCGGTGCCTCGTCGGCGTTGCCTTCGAGGTTGACGTGCCCCATGGCCTCTTCGTCGTCCTCGTCGATGAGTTCCATCTCATCGTCGCCGAAGGCGTTGAGGAGGTCTTCCAGCGTGGCCGCCTGCATTTCCTGGACTTCCACCTTGAAGCTGCTTTCCAGGAAAGAGTAGTACTCATCCTCCGTGATGATGACGGGTTGCACCGCCACGCCCTTGAGCAGAAAGCGCACGTCGTCGATGGCAATCAGGTTGGTCGGATCGACCATGGCCAGGGTCAGCCGGTTGTTGGCGAATTGAATCGGAATGATCTGGTGCTGGCGGATCAGGTTTTCCGGCACCATCTTGAGGACTTCCGGCGCCACCTTGATTTTTCTCATGTTGACGTAGCGGAGGCCGTACTGCAGCTCCAGTGCGTCCTTGATCGAGGCTTCGGAGATGTAGCCCTGCTTGATCAGGATCATCCCGAGCGACTCTTTGGTCTCCTTTTGAATGTCGACGGCTTTTTTGAGCTGGCTTTCGGTGACGAGGTTGGCGTTGAGGAGGATTTCCCCCAACTTCATTTTTACGAGGGCCATCGGATGCTACCTCTTCTATTTCCAGTCAACCGTGCACGTCAATCGTGGAGTTGAACGCGTTCAATGGGGAGAAGCGCGGGCAAAATGGGCCGGAGCTCAGGAAGCCTGGGCCGCCCCCAGGGCATCGCCGATTGCCGCCAGCACACCGGTCAGATCCATCGTCTGCCGGTCCCTGGACACCACGACTAAGATACCCATGTCGGCCGCTGTCACTAACATGGCGCCACTGGCCGTTTCCAGCATCATGCGTCGCAACTCGCCCCGCTGCAATTTGACCAGTTGCTGGCTGTTCTCTGAGAACAGCGTGCCCGCTTGCGCCCCCAAGCGTTCCGCGTCCACCTCGCGAGGCACCTGCGCGGCAATCAACAGGCCGTCGTAACCCACCAGCAGGGCCCCGGCAACGCCTTTCTGGGCCGTGGTGTTGATCAACAGGGCGGTCAGGTCGACGCCGCGCGACAGGGGCAAGGGGGCCGACCCCTGGGCCGACAGGGACGCCCCCGCCAGCACGGAGGCAGGGACGGCCACCTGGGAGGCCGCTGCCGCGGGGGCGTTCGGAGTGGACGGGACTTCCACCGGGGTGGCTGCCACGATCGGGGTATGAATGACGCGGGAAGAGCCCGGTGCCGGGGCGGCCGGGGTGGGGTGAGTTTGGGGGCCGTGGGCCTGAGGGTCAGGCGGGAGCGAGGCGGGCGTGGGCGGAATGGGCGGACCCGCGAAGCCCGCTTCCAGGCCCGAAAACAACGCGTCCAGGGAGCTGTCCAGGCCGTCTTCCTGGAAAAGCCGGCCGCTGGCTCCGGGCAAGTCACCCGCTCCGGTGGGGAAGGGGGCGCTGGCAGGTGCTGCTGGCTTCGGGAGGGGCGCATAGCCCGCCGCCGCGGCCTGCTCGTCGCGGAGGTCGCGCTGGGCAGGGCCTTCATCCATCAGTCCCGCCTGAGCACCAAAGCCCGCGAACGGAGACTCCTCAAGCAGGCTCTCATCGAATGACTGAGGCGGCGCCACATAAGGCTCCGTGGGACGCGGTTGGCGCCGGCGGCGGCGCTTCGGTTCCGGAGGGGCCTCCGCCATGCCCAGCTTGCTCAGAAGCAAGCTGAAAAAGTCGGCTTTGTTGGTGGACTTGCGTCCGGCCATGTCGATTCTCCTGGGGGCGTGTTCATGCCCGTCTTGCTGCGCGGCTGCCCTGTGGGTGCTGTGTACCCGTGCGGCAAATGCGAAAAACCCGCCTTACGACCTCAGCACGGCACCGAAGCGGGTGTGCAACTGGTCCACGATGCCCTGGTGGATCGGTTCGATGTCCTGCGCCGTCAAGGTGCGTTCCGGGGAACGATACACCAGGCTGAAGGCCAGACTGGCTTTCTCTTCGGGGATTCCAGGGCCCGTGAAGCGGTCGAACATGGTGACCTTTTCCAGCCAGGCGCCGCCGTGCGCCTGAATGACCGCCAGCGCGTCCTGGGCCGCGAGGTCACGCGGGGCCAGCACGGCCAGGTCGCGCAAGATTGCGGGCTGACGACCGAATGCCTGGTAACGCAGCTTTCGGGTCGGGCGCGCCGCGAGCGCATCCAGGTCGAGGAAGAAAGCCGCTGAGCCGACGTGCGGGGGGAAGTCATAGTCCCGCGCCACCTGAGGGTGAATCGCCCCCACGCTCCCGATCACCGCGCCGTCCAGCCAGGCCAAAGCGGCTTGTCCCGGATGGCAGCCCGGCACCGCCTCCGCTTGCTGGAAGGTCAGCTCGCCGACCACCCCCAGTTGAGCCAGCATGGCTTCCAGCAGCCCCTTGGCGTAGAAAAAGTCGACGGCCAGTGCGGAGGGGGTATGCTCCGGCAGCCACAGCCCCTGCCAGAGGCTGCCCATCACGGCGCCCCCGAGCCAGAGGCGCTCCTGCGGCGGTTCCCCCTCGCGGGTGCGGTAGGTCCGGCCGATCTCGAAAATTCCCAGCTGGGTGCAGCCCTGGTAGCGGTTGTAGCGCAGCACCTCCAGCAGGCCCGGCAGCAAGGCGGTCCGCATCACCGTCATCTCCTTGAGCGGGTCTGACAGGCGTACGTGGTCGCCGCTGGTCTGACCGGCCAGGCGTTCGGCTTCGACCGTGGTCAGTGAGCGGGTCATGACTTCCGTCAGCCCCATGGCGATCGCCGCCGCCCGGGCCTTGCGCTCCAGTTGCACGGTGGCGGGCTGCGTGGGGGGCGATACGGGGGCGGGCAAACAGGCGGGGATGCGCTCATAGCCCCAGTGGCGGGTCACCTCTTCCACCAGGTCGACCTCGCGGGTGGTGTCGTGCCAGCGCCAGCCTGGCACCGTCACGTCGTATGAATTCAGCTCGAACACCCCATCCGTGTGGCGCTTCAGTCCGTAGCCCAGTCCGGCGAGAATGCGCTCGACCTCGGGGTTGGGCACGCTGACGCCGACCAGGCGCTCCAGGGAATCCAGGTGGAACTCGATGGTCTTCTCGGCGGGGAAATCGGTCTGCCGAAATTCCGTCGGCGTTTCCAGCATTTCCCCGCCACCCAGTTCGAGAACCAGGGCGGTCAGCAGGTCAAGGGCCCGGGCAATGCCGGCCGGATCGACCCCCCGCTCGAAGCGGTAGGAAGAATCGGTGGACAGCCCCAGGCGCCGGCCGGTCCGCCGCACCGCCGAGGGCTCGAAGTAGGCACATTCCAGGAAGAGTTCGGTGGTCTCGGGCGTGATTTCCGCGGTCAGCCCGCCCATGACCCCGGCCACCACCAGCGCCCGCTCGGCGTCGGCGATCACGAGGTCGTCCTCACGCAAGGCGCGCTCGACGCCGTCAAGCGTTCGCAGCGTTTCACCGGCTTGGGCAAAGCGCACCTGAATCTGCTGACCGGCCAGGCGGGCGGCGTCGAAGGCGTGGGTGGGTTGTCCCGTCAGTAACATCACGTAGTTGCTGGCGTCGACGATGTTGTTGATCGGACGGATGCCGCAAGCTGACAGACGATTGGCCAGCCACTCGGGCGAGGGGGCCACCCGCACCCCGCGCACGGTCACACCGCGGTAAAGCGGGCAGCGAGAGGCTTCGACCGGACCAAGCCGCACCGCAGGCCCGGGCTTGCCGGCGAGCGGCTTGGGGCGGCTTTGCAGCAGGGTCAGGTGCGGGTTGGCTACGGCCAGTTCCCGTGCGACCCCCTCCACGCTCAACAGGTCGGGCCGGTTGGCCGTGATGGCAATTTCCAGCACCAGTTCGCCCAGCTGCATGGCCTGAGCGATCGGCTGGCCGATCAGGGTGTCCGCCGGCAGGATGTGGACGCCATCCTCTCCCGGGGGCAGGCCCAGCTCGGCCAGCGAACAGTACATGCCGAACGATTCGACGCCACGCAGCTTGGCAGCTTCGATGCGCTTGTCTCCCGGCAGGTTGGACCCGACCCGGGCCACCGGAATCTTGTCGTGCAGCTGAACGTTGGCCGCACCGGTCACGATCTGCAGCGGCGCGGCCTCGCCGATGTCGGTCTGGCAGATGCGCAGCTTGTCGGCGTTCGGGTGTGGGGCGATCGCCACGATCTGCCCGACCACCACCGTTTCCAGGCGTGGGGCGGAATATTCCAGCGATTCCACCTCCAGGCCGACCGTCAGCAAGGAACGCTCGACCGTCTCAGGGTCGAGGGCGGGCTGGAGAAGCGCGTTGAGCCAGGAGAGCGGGATGCGCATGCAAAACCTCGGTGCGGGTGGGGGGTGCCGGAGCGGGCCGGCGACACGGGTGAGGGCTCAGAATTGCTGCAGGAAGCGGATGTCGTTTTCCCAGAGGAGACGGATGTCGTTGATGCCATACCGGATCATGGCCACCCGGTCGATGCCCAGGCCAAATGCCAGGCCATTCACCGTGCGGGGGTCATAGCCCACGGCCTGAAGCACGTTGGGATCGACCATGCCGGCGCCGCACAGTTCAATCCAGCCGCTGTAGGAGCAGGTGCCGCAGCCCTTGCCGTGGCAGAACGGACAGGCGACGTCCGCCTCGGCCGAGGGTTCGGTGAAGGGGAAGAAGCTGGGTCGCAGGCGCACAGCCAGTTCACGCCCGAACAGGGCTCGCAGCATCTCGGTCAGAAGACCTTTGAGGTGGCCCATGTGGACGTGACTGTCGACCATGAGGCCTTCGAGTTGATGGAAAATCGGGTAATGGCGCTTGGTGACCTCATCGCGCCGATACACCCGACCTGGCATGATCAGTCGCAGGGGCGGTTGCTGGGCGCTCATGGCGCGGATCTGAACCGACGACGTGTGCGTCCGCAACAGGGCCCCGCCCGGCAGATAGAACGTGTCCTGCGCGTCGCGGGCCGGGTGGTCGGCCGGCGTGTTGAGCGCCGTGAAGTTGTGCCAATCGTCTTCGATTTCGGGGCCTTCCGCCATGCTGAAGCCATAGTGCTCGAAGAAGGCGATCAACTCTTCCTTGATGGCAAGCACGGGATGCGCGTGGCCGGTGGTGAGGCGTCGCGCGGGCAGCGTGACGTCGACGCGTTCACTGCGCAGCTGGGCCGTCAGAGCATCCTGCTCGAAGGCGGTTCGGCGCGCCTCGTAAGCGGCCTCGAGGGCCTGCTTGCCCTGGTGGATGGCCTTGCCGACGGTGCTGCGCTCGGCCGGCGGCAGGGAGGGAATGCTGCGCAGCAGGGCCTGGAACTCGCCGCGCTCCTTGCCGAAAAATTGGGTGTACCAGGCCTCCAACGTCGGCAGGTCCTGGGCCGCCTCGAGTGCGACTTGCGCCTCTTGCAAGGTGTGTTCCAGCGTCGCGAGGTTCATGGTCAAAACGGACTCCGGCAGACAGAAGCGGTCTTCGTATTCCGGAGGGGTGGTTCGTCTCCGGACACGCCTGACCGTTTCGACGGGTTCGGGGGGATGTCGAAGAGGCCCCGGGGGTCAACCCGAGGCCTCGGTTTTCACAATCAGGCGATGACGAAGGGCATCAACGCGATTTCACGGGCCCGCTTGGTGGCGTCCGTGAGGCCGCGCTGATGCTTGGCGCAGTTGCCCGTCACCCGGCGGGGCAGGATCTTGCCGCGCTCGGAGATGTACTTCTTGAGGCGCACGGTGTCCTTGTAGTCGATCAGTTCGACCTTGTCCACGCAGAACGTGCAGACCTTGCGGCGCTTCATCCGGCCGCCTGCTTTGCCACCTTTGGCCATGGTTCGTTTGCCTTTCGTCGCGGGGGCGTTTGCCCCTAGAAGGGAATTTCGTCGTCAAAATCGGGAGGCGGCGCGGAAGCGACGGCCTGGGGTTTGGGACCACCGGCCGGGGCTCCTGCACGGCGCCCGAAGGTTTTCGGTGCCGCCTGAGGCGGCGCCGCTTCGAGGCTGCTGAAATCGTCGTCTTCGTCCCCGTAAACGGGTCCGTCGGGCTCCTCGGCAGGAGCGGCCCGCTTGGCTTCGCTGGGGGCGGCTGCCCCCACCGCCGAGGCGCTGGTGGCTTCCACCTCCACCACCTTGCGGCGCTGGCCGTCCGGGGTGTCATAGGAACGGGTCACCATGCGACCTTCGACCACCACCAAGTCGTCCTTGTGGAGCGAATCGCGCAGCCGTTCAGCCAGCTGGCGCCACGCCACCACGCGAATGTAGTCCACCGAGGCCGGGGAGCCTTCTTTCCACGCGGGGCGAGAGACCGCCACCGTGAAGGTGATGGTCGGTTGACCGCTCTGGGTCATCCGAAATTCGGGCCCGCGGGAGACTTGCCCCATCAAGGTGATGTGATTGATGCTCATGGGCGATTCCGTTCTCTACACACGTATCAGCAGCCGGACGTGAAGTCGTCGGCGCTTACTCCGCTTCGGGGCGGACGATCAGGTGACGGATCACGTCGTCGTTGAGCTTGAACAGACGCTCGAGCTCTTTGACCTGCGTCGGAGCGGCCTGGAAGTTGGTCAGGACGTAGAACCCGTCCTTGAAGTCCTTGACCTCATAGGCCAAGCGCTTGCGACCGCGCTTTTCGGTCTTCTCCAGGGTGCCGAGACTGCCAATCTGGCCGTCGACGCGCTGAATCACCGCATCGATGGCTTCTTCATCGAGCGTCGGCTTGATGATGTACATCGTTTCGTAACTGCGAACCAAGGTGGTTCCCTCCGGACATCTGTCAGATGGCTTCTTGCCAGTTGATGGTTCAAGAAGCAGGGACGTGGCGAGAGGCGATGTAGAACACGCGCCTCGTGGCGTATGCGGCGCAAGATCGCTTCAGGCGCCAGCAGTCAGCGTTTCAGCCTATCACAATCCCCCCTTAACGGCAAGGCGGGCGATCGCGGCGAGGGAGGGCTTGCCGAGTGCGCGTCTGCCCCCTACGATGCTGCCCGGAGGTCTTCGGAACGCCTATGCAGGTTGCTCGCCACATTCGTCGGAGCTGGCTGGGGGGAATGGCCGCCGCCGTGCTCGGCCTGTCCGGTTGTGCGGTGCCGCTGGACGGCTTGTTGCCGGATGCGCCGGCTGCGCCCGGGGGGGCGGCGATCGCCTTCGTGCGCACCAATCTGGACCCGGAAAAGTCGACGGTGACGGCCGGGGAAGAGATCCGCTTGTGGGTCGACACCAACCTGCCGGAATCCCGCCTGCGTTTTGCCTGGACGGCCTCGGCCGGTCGGCTCTCGGCCACGAGTGGCGCGAGCGTGCGCTGGACGGCGGGCGGCAGTGGCCGCGTGCGGATTACTTGCACGATTTCGGACGGTCAGAACCAGCGCGTGGCCGAGTATCTGTTCACGGTGCGCTGAACGCACGCCCTCTGAGGGTCCTGCCCCTCTAAGGGGTGGTATCATGACAGCAGCACCGCTGTGGCGGGTGCCCGGTCCAGGCACCCGGGGGCGAGGAGAGTGAATTATGAAAGAGCTGACGACCCGAGCGCCGTTCACCTTGTCGCGCGATGTGGTGGAGCAGGTGCTGGATTGCGCCCTCTCCAACGGGGCCGACTTTGCCGAGATTTTTGCTGAGGACAAGGCCTACAGCACCATCCAGTGGCTGGATGGGCGCGTGGCCTCCTGTTTGTCTGGTCGGGACTACGGGGCGGGGGTTCGCGTGCTGTACGGCAGCGAGGCGGTGTATGCGTACACCAGTGACCTGAGCCTGGAGGGCTTGCTGGCGATCGCCCGGCAGGTGGCTGCCGCCCAGGCCGGGACCGAGCGCCATGTCCGGGCGAGCTGGCGCCCCGAAACCGTGACGCCCCGTCACAAGGGCGCCGTGCGCCTCGATGAGGTCTCCAAGGCCACCAAGGTGGCCGTGCTGCGCCGCGCCGATGCGGCCGCGCGGGCCGCGTCCGCCGAGGTCACCCAGGTCGAGGCCACGGTGGCCGAGGAGGACCAGCGGGTCTTCATCGCCAACTCCGAGGGCCTGTGGCTCACGGACGAGCGCCCCTACATCCGCCTGATGATCAACGCCATCGCGACCCAGGGGGATGAGAAGCAGAGCGGCCGTGAGACGCCGGGGGCGCTGGCCGGCTGGGAGTGGATCGACACGCTCGACATCGAGGCCCTGGCCCGTTCGGCCGCCCATACGGCCGTCACGATGCTGCACGCGGACTACGCGCCCTCCGGCAAGATGCCGGTGGTGATCGAGCACGCCTTCGGTGGGGTGATCTTTCATGAGGCCTGCGGCCATCTGCTCGAGACGACCTCGGTGGCGAAGGGCGCCAGCATCTTCGCGGGCAAGCTCGGGGAACAGATTGCCCATCCGTGCGTGACCGCCATCGACGATGGCACCATGGATGGCGAATGGGGTTCGCTGGCCGTCGACGATGAGGGCCTGCCGACGCAACGCACGGTGCTGATCGAAAACGGGGTGCTCACCAGCTACATGGTCGACCGCTTGGGGGCTCGCAAGACGGGTTACGCCCCGACGGGCTCGGGCCGTCGCCAAAGTTACCGCTTCGCGCCCACCAGCCGCATGCGCAACACGTTCATCGCGCCAGGCCATGACACCGTCTATGACATGATTGGCTCGATCGACTACGGCCTCTACGCCAAGAAGATGGGGGGCGGTTCGGTCTCGCCCGGCACCGGCGACTTCAATTTCGCCGTGCTGGAGGGCTACATGATCCGGGATGGTCGCATCGCGGAGCCCGTGCGGGGCGCGACGTTGGTGGGCAACGGCGGGGACATCCTGCAGAAAATCGTGATGGTGGGGGACAATTTCGCGATGGCGGCCGGCCGCTGCGGCTCCATCTCGGGCTCGATCCCCACCAATGTCGGGCAACCCGCCATCAAGGTCAGTGAAATTGTCGTGGGAGGTCGCAAGTGAATCCCTCTGTGTCTGGAGTCGCTCCTATGATCACCGCGCTTCCCTTTGACGCTGAAGTTCGGCACCTGCTGGGTCTGGCTGAATTCAAAGGGCTTACGGACGTCGAGGTTTACGCCCGGCGTGATGAAGCCCTGACCTTGCGCGCCAATCAGGGCACGCTCGAAAGCTTTCAGCGCTCCCACTCGGTAGGGCTGGGGGTGCGCGTGGTGGAGGGCGATCGCGTGGGCTACGCCTACAGCGAGAACCTGACGCCCGAGGCGCTCGACCGGATGCTTTCGGAAGCAGCCGAGAACGCCGCGATTGTCGCCGGTGAAGCGGGCGTGGGGCTCGTCATGGCGGCTGAGGACGCGCCGGCTGTGCCGGGCCTGTACGAACCGTCGCTGGAAGACGTCGCCCTCGAGGCCAAGGTGACGGGCATCCTGCGCGCCGAGGCGGCGGCTCGCGCCGATGCGCGCGTCAAGGCCGTGCCCGGCTGTGTCTACGCGGATGCTACCAGTGTGGTGCGCGTTGCCAGCACGCGGGGCCTCGATCGCCACTTCCGCAGCAACCAGGCTTATGCCGTGGTCTTCCCGCTGGTGTCGGAAGCGGGTGAGAACCGCACGGGCATCCACATGCACCTGACGCGGCGGTTCGAGACGATCGACTTCGAGGCGGTGGGCCGTCAGGCCGTGGGCCACGCCTGTCGGCGCCTGGGGGCGCGCTCGTTGACGTCTGGCCAGTATCCCGTGGTCTTCACCCCGCGGGCCATGAGCGAATTGCTGTCGGCCTTCAGCGATGTGTTCTCGGCCAAGGCCGCCCAAGAGGGCAAGAGCCTGCTGGCCGGTCGGCTTGGCGAGGCGGTGGCGGCCACCCGCCTGACCCTGCTCGATGACGCCCTGCTGGCCGAGGGCTACGCGTCTCGTCCCTTCGACGATGAGGGCACCGCCAGCCGCACCTGTGCCCTGATCGAGGGGGGGGTCTTCAAGACCTTCCTGCACAACGCCCAGACCGCCCGTCAGATGGGGGTCGCCTCGACCGGGCACGCCAGTCGTGGTGGCTACAAGGGCACGCTCAGCGTGGCGCCCACGAACCTGTACGTGCAGCCGGGTGACCAGCCCTTCGCGGCGCTGGTGGCCGGGCCCGGCCCGGTCGTCGTGATTGACGACTTGCAGGGGGTGCACGCCGGCACCAATGCCATCAGCGGGGACTTTTCGCTGCAGTGCCAGGGTTGGTTGTACCTCGATGGAGTCGAGCAGCACGCCGTGGCCAACATCACGGTGGCTGGGAACTTCGTCACGATGCTGGCGGGCGTCGAGGCGCTTGGCGACGACCTCGAATTTCATCCTCACGGGGCCTACATCGGCTCTCCCAGCGTGCGCATCGCGGAGCTGGCGATCGCGGGCGCGTAAACCTCTTCACGCCTGCTTTCGACGCCATTGCAAGGCTGACGCGAGGCGGCGCGTTCCGGGCCAGGTGGTCGGGGGCAGGGCCAGCGATGCTGGCCGACCCCAGACGCGTCTTCAGTGCAACCCTTCGAGCGTGTCGAAACGTGCCGCGAGGTCGTGCAGGCTGCGCGGAGAGGCCACCAGGCCGCCACGCGAGGCCTGTGCCGCTTCGGCCAGCGCCCCGGCGATCTGCTCCTGGGTGGTCAGTTGCTCGATCAGGTTGAGGGCCCGGTCGGCCTTCCCGCCGTAAGCGGCCAGCTTGGCCGCGCGCAGCAGAAAGGGGGGCCGCATGGGCAGGGGATAGCGCCTGACTCGGTCCAGGGCATCTTCCAGGGCGCCCAGGCCCGGCTGGATGTGCCCGATCGTCAGCAGGCGCTCGCTGATGTCCATCAGGGTCGTGACCTCCAGATCGAGGCCTGGCGGGCTGTCCACCGCGGAGATGGCATCGGCCCGGGTGCGCGCCTGCGAGAGTGCGAACGCGCCGGGCTCGGCCTCGCCCAGCTTGGCCTGTAGATAGGCCACGTTGGCCAGCCAGGGAACCTCGCTCGACGGCAGGGCGGTGGTGCCGGCCTCGATGCTGGTCAACTGGTCGTGCACGCGTGCCAGCAAGCGCGATTCTCCACCGCCGGCCCGGTAGGCCTCGACCAGGCCGTCCAGTTCGTCGCGGTTGGCGACCCGCAGGCCATCCACCTGGGTCAGCCAGCTGTCGGCTTGCGGCAAGGCGCGCTGCATGGCGTAGTGCCGGGCCAGCACCAGGCCTGCACGGGGAACCTCTTCGGGCGTGACGGCCTTGGCCCAGTATTCCGCCTCGTTCATCAGTTGCTGGGCCCGCGCGGTGTCTCCTTCGCGCCACAGGGCCGCCGCGATCACGGCCCGCGCCTCCAGGCGTGGCATGGGAGCCCCTCCGAGGCTGTGCGCCACCATGCCGGCGGCCCGCTGGGTCTGGCCCGTTTTGACCAGCGCCACGGCCAGGCGTTGCCAGGGGCCTTCGAACCCGTGCGCGAGAATCAAGCTGCGGGCCTGCTCCAGGTCACGGGCCGCGATCAGGGTATCCGCGACGGACTCCCAGGCGTGATCCTGCGCCTCGGAGCCGGCTGGCAGGCCCGCGGCCGTGGCCTGGGCCACCTTCAGCATGCGCCCGGCGATGGTGGTGCGGTCCAGTTGAGCGGCCGCCTTCGCGACCGTGGCCAGGGCCTGCACGCGCGGCGCAGGACCCGGAATGGTCTCGGCCATGAAGGCCGCGCAGGCCAGCGGGCTGGCCTCAGCCTCGGCCCGCCGGCGCACGGCGGGCAGGACGACGCTGTCCAGCACACCGAGCGTGACGGGGCCGACGTAGGTGCTGGGTTTGCCGGCCAGCGCCCCCGCCGGCGTGTCGGCGTATTCCGTGCGCACTTTCCCGACCACCGCCAGGGCGGCTTCATAGCGTTCCAGCGCCGCCGCATAGCTTTCGGATTCGAGCCGCCGGGCTTCGACCATTTCCTGGGCGGCACCCTTCATGGCTTGCTGGGCTTCGCCCTCCCGGTCGGCACAGCCTCCCAGCCACCCCAGCGCCGACACGCCAAGCAGCACCCGAATCACTGCTCCGAGCAGGCGGGCTGATGGGCGGGCCCCGCCGCTCCGCGTGCCTCGATAGCGACTCGTGATTCCCGGCGTCACGGCTCCCGGGCCTGAATGATGTGGATGTCGTCCAGGTAAAAGCCTTTCTGCGGCTCCAAGGTCTGACTGCCCTGGCCGCGGAAGCGCAGGCTGAGGCGTTGGCCCGCATAGGGCGTCAGGTCGGCCCGGAAGCTGACCACGAGTGGAAAGCGGGCCTGGGCGAGCGGGGCCACCGGACGCCAGGCTCCCGTGCCCAGACGCATTTCAGCCTGGATGGTGGCTGCCTCGGGGGGATTCACCAGCCCTTTGACATCGTACTTGAGCTGAAGGTGTTTACCGGCCGGCAGGGCAATCGGCTCGCGCAGGGTCAACAGGGCCGTGCCGGGCTTGAAGCGAGTGGCCTGGTTGTCCTTGAAACCCAGCACCATGGTGTACAGACCGCCGCAGGTCGAGGCTTTCAGCAGATGCCAGCCGAATCCGTTCGGGTTGGTCTGCAGCGTCCAGCGCTGGATGCCGTGCTCGAAGTCCTCGTAGGCGGTGAAGGCCCCGCTGACCGGAGGCGGCATGGACGGCAGCACCTGATTGGGCGTGGGAGATGGCAAGGCATCCATCAGGGAGAGGGCTTGCGAGGGGGCCGGCGAGGGTGACGATTGCGATTCTTGCTTGTCACAGGCCGCCAGCAGGCCGATCAGGGCCAACAGCATTCGAAGGGGCAAAGAAGGTCGCACGGGCATCGGTCTCACGCCAGGCTGGCCAGTATCTGTCCTTGCTGCACCGTGTCGCCGGCCTGGCACTGGAGGCTCTGCACCACGCCGTCTTGCGGGCTGACCAGTTCGCTTTCCATTTTCATCGCCTCGATCACGACCAGCGGTTGACCAGCCTTGACCGTATCCCCCACGGCGACACAGAGCTTGACCACCCGGCTCATCATGGGCGCCCGAAGCTGACCGTCCGAGGGGGCACCTGCCGCGCTTTTGGCTCCGCCCTTGGGGGCCGGCGTCGGTTTGCGAGGGCCTGCGGCGGCCGAGGTCACGGCCAGGCTACCCAAGGGGTCGCGCAGCACCACCTCGAAGCGCTGGCGGTTGACCTCCAGCGAGAAGTTCCGCGTGGTGGTCAAGGGCGTCGGGCCTTCCGCCACGACCGGGTCGATGGCCTCCTTGATGCGCGCCCGTTCCGCCTCGGTGAGGCAATCCTGCAGGAAGCGGGTCGAGAAGTCGCCGCCGATGAAGGTCGGGTTTTCCATGATGACGGCGTGCAGTGGCACGGTGGTGGGCACGCCTTCGATCACGGTTTCCTTGAGGGCGCGACGCATGCGGGCGATCGCCTCGTGGCGGTCCTGTCCCCAGGTGATCAGCTTGGCAATCATGGAGTCGTAGGCCGTCGGGATCGTCCAGCCCTCGTAGGCCGCCCCATCGAGCCGCACGCCGGGGCCCTCCGGCCGGACGTAGCGGGCCAGGTAGCCCGGGGTCGGCCGGTAATTGGCCGAGGGGTCTTCCGCGTTCAGGCGCACCTGGATCGCCCAGCCCTCGGCGGACTTGCCGACCAGGCCGGGGTCGAGCGGCGTGCCGGCCGCGATGCGCAGCATCTCCTTGACCAGGTCGCAGCGGTAAATCACCTCGGTGACGGTGTGTTCCACCTGGATGCGCGTGTTCATCTCCAGGAAGTAGAAGCGGCCATCTTCGACCATGAACTCGCAGGTGCCCACCGAATCGTAATTCACCGCGCGGGCCATGCGACACGCCGCCTGGCCGAGAGCGTCCCGCAGGGCCGGGTCGACGGCCGGAGAGGGCGCTTCCTCGACCAGCTTCTGGTTGCGGCGCTGGATCGTGCAATCGCGCTCGCCCAGGTGAATCACTTGCCCGTGCTTGTCGGCCACCACCTGGACCTCGATGTGGCGGGGCCGCGTCAGGTAGCGCTCGATGTAGACCGAGGCATCACCGAAGTAGTTGAGGCCTTCGCGCTGGGCGCGCTCGAGGCCCGCTTCGATCTCCTCGGGGCCGTTCAGCACCACCTGGCCTCGGCCGCCGCCGCCAGCGGCGGCCTTGATCAGGATCGGGTAGCCGTGGGCGGCGCCGAAGGCTCGGATGGCCTCCGCGCTGGTGACCGGCTCGGTGTCGCCGGGCACGATCGGCACCTCGTGCGCCAGGGCCAGCTTGCGGGCGGCCAGCTTGGAGCCCATCTGGGCGATCGCCTCGGCGTGCGGTCCCACCCATGTCAGGCCCCGGGTCACGGTCCCCGCCGCGAAGTCGGCGTTCTCGGCCAGAAAGCCGTAACCAGGGTGAATCGCGTCGCAGTCGGCCTGTTCGGCGATCGCCCACAGCGCCGCCATGTCGAGGTACGTCGCCTCGCCCAGGCTGAAGGCCTGGTCGGCCAGTTCGATGTGGCGACACTCCCGGTCCAGCTCGGTGTAGACGGCCACCGTCGCGACGCCCAGTTCCCGGCAAGCCCGAATGATGCGAATGGCGATTTCACCACGGTTGGCCACGAGTAACTTTTTCATCATGATTCTGCCACCTCCGGGGCGCACGCCACAGGCCAGGGCCCGCAAATGTCCTATTCTATCACTTGTGCACCGGGCCCACACCGGGGGTTCCAGAGCGGCCAAACTCGATTCAGCAGCCAGTCATGGGGTATAACGGTGTCAGCCAGTCACTCGAGAACGGGAAAGGAACCCTGGATGCGGCCCTCGTCACGCTTTTTTGCGTTTGCCCTGGCAACGGTGGTGACCTCATCGCTCAGCGGGGGCTGTGAGCTGTTCAAGCCACCCGCGCAGGTTCAACCTCCCATTTCCTCCAAAAAGCCCTCCAAGAAACCAGCCACGCCCAGCCCCACGCCGACCCCCAAGCCTTCGGCGACCACCTCCGCCAACGCCACGGCGACGCCCACCGTGACTCCGACCGCCACGGCGACCGCGACGGCCACGCCCACCCCGACCCCCACCCCGACCCCCACTCCGACGCCGACAGCCAGCGCGACGGTGGCCCCGCCCGCCTCGGTGACCATCCAGATCGACCAGACCGCCAGCAGCGGCTTCTCCCCGCGCTACGCCAGCAGGCTCAAGTCGGGTGGCAAGCTCTTTTTCAAGAACAACAGCGCCTCGGTGGTCCACACCATCCAGATCATCAAGGAAGGCACGGCCTCGACGACCGCCCTGGCCAGCAACACGATTGCGACCGACGTGGTGGCCACCGAAGCACTGGTCGCCACCGGGGCCACCGTCGAGTTCACCCTCACGGCCTCCGGGACGGCCACCAGCACGCGCAAGGTCTTCTTCAAGTCGAAGGGGCTGGACTTCACCATCTACCTGGGCGACATCGACCTGGTCCCCTGATGCCCGCGGCTGGAGGGGGGGCATAGGCGCGTCCCGTCGGGCTTCGTCCGGGGCCCGCGAGACGGCTGACACGCTACTCCAATGGGCCCACTGCGGCTTCCACCGCACTCAGCAGGCGCCCCTCTTCCAGGTGAGGCGTCAAGGTGGCGATGTCGGAGGCCAGGATGCGGTCATCGTCCAGGTGGGGCACGAACTGTCGCACGTAGCGATGAGCGGCGGCGACCCCGTGTCCCGGCGGAATTTCGCCCCGCAGATCGAGGGCCTGGCAGGCGCACAGCAGTTCGATCGCCAGCACCTGACGGGTGTGCTCGACGATGCGCATGAGCTTGCGGGCTGCGATCGTGCCCATCGAGACGTGGTCTTCCTGCCCGGCCGAGGTGGGGATCGAATCGACCGAGGCGGGATGGCACAGCACCTTGTTCTCGGACACGAGGGCGGCGGCCGTGTACTGCGCCACCATGTAGCCCGAGTTCAAGCCGGGCTTGCCCGTCAGGAAGGCCGGCAGGCCGTTGGACAGCGTCGGGTTGACCAGTCGCTCGGTGCGACGCTCGGAAACGTTGGCGAGTTCGGCCACGGCGATCCCCAGAAAGTCGAGCGGCAGCGCCACGGGTTGACCGTGGAAGTGACCGGCTGAAACGGCTTCACCGGCCGCGGAGAAGATCAGCGGGTTGTCCGTCACGGCATTGATTTCAATCTGGAAGACCGAGCGGGCGTGCCGGATCGTGTCGCGCGAAGCGCCGTGGATCTGCGGCACGCAGCGCAGCGAATAGCCATCTTGCACCTGGTTGCAATGACGATGGGTTTCGACCAGCTGCGAGCCGTCGAGCAGCTTGACCAGGTTGCGCGCGGACGCCAGTTGCCCGGGATGGGGTCGCAGGGCATGGACCGCCGCGTGGAATGGTGTGTGCGAGCCGAGCAGGGCCTCCACCGAGCAGGCAGCCACCAGGTCGGCCAGCTTGGCCAGCTGGTGCGCCTGGTCGATCATCAAGCAGCCCATCGCGGTCATGGCCTGGGTGCCGTTGATCAGCGCCAGGCCCTCCTTGGCCGCCAGCTGGATCGGCGCCAGCTCTGCAGCTTCCAGCGCCTCGCGCCCTGGCAGGAGCATGCCCCGGTATTCCGCCACCCCCTCGCCCATCAGCACCAGGGCCAGGTGCGAGAGTGGCGAGAGGTCGCCCGACGCTCCCACCGACCCCTGCGACGGAATCTGGGGATGGACCCCTCGGTTGAGCATCTCCGCCAGCAGGGCCACGACCTCGGTTCGGATGCCGGAAAATCCCTTGACCAGCGCATTGAGGCGCAGCAGCATCATGGCGCGCACCACCGAGGTCGGCAAGGGGGGGCCGACCCCGGCGGCGTGACTGCGGACGAGGTTGGTCTGCAAGCGGCCCACTTCGTCCGGGGAGATGCGACGGTCCTTCATGAAGCCGAAGCCGGTGGTGATCCCGTAGACCACGCGGTCTTCCTCCAGCATTTCCTCCACGCTGCGACGGGAAGCGCGCATGGCCGCCTCTGCCTCGGCCGGGATGCAGACCGGTACCCGGCGTGCGGCCACGCAGACCACGTCCCAGAGCGTCAGGTCGTGACCGTTGGCCACCACCGGCAGGTCATCACTGGGTGAGGAAAGGGTCACGCGTGCGCCTCCTCCGCGGGGCTCGGCAGGCCTGCCTGACGGGCCGCCTGCCACATATCCCGCCGCATGGCCGCGATGCTGGCCCACAGCGTGTCGGCTTCCTGACGGGTCGTCTCCACAAACGTGGCATCCTGAATGGAACTCAGGTTGATGCCCACGTTCAGCAAGGCCCCTTCGGCCCCTGCCAGGGCGAGCAGCACCGCAACGGCCGCATCGGAACTGGCGTTGCGATTGCCGATCGTCAGCATGCGCAAACCCAAGCGGCCGGCCACCAGACAAGAGCGCGCCACGCCGAGGGGCGGTTCGGTGGCCCCCTGAAAGGCCTTCTGCATGGCCTCCTTGCGGGCGGCTTTCTGTTCGTCAGTCTCCTTGGGCAGGGCTATGGCTGCCACCACCGCTTCATAGGCGCGAGCGTCTTCCTCCGCAGCGGCCAGCAAGCGTCGGGACAGCGCCCGGGCCTCGGCCCGCAGGGTTTCCACCTCGATCACGGTGTGCTCGTAGCCCTTCTTGCCGAGTGTCAGGGCGCCGACCATCTCGCCGAGGGTCGCGGCCAGGGCGCCGGCGATCGCCGCGGCGCTGCCGCCGCCCGGCACCGGGGTCTTGGCGGCGAAGCGTCCGAGCAACTCGGGCAAGGGCAGGTCGGTGAAGGAGTCGGTCATCGGGGCGGCTTCAGGCAGGGGTGGGGGCTGGTGCGGTCGAGGCCTGGGCCTCTTGCAGCTTGTTTTCGAGCACCATGGCCGGCTGGTAACCTTCCAGTTGCAGGTAGTAGGCGGCGCTTTCCAGCAGGGCCGCTTGCGGCACGAGTCCGACAATTTCCGAACTGGTGACGCGCACGCCCCAGCGGGCGGCTTCGATGCGAATCAGCTCGACCACCCGGTATAGCGGGTTTTTGCGGAAGTTCACCAGGTTCATCGAGACCTGGGCCTGCTGGCGGTCTTCGATGTAGAGGCCCATGGCCTTGACGCTGCCGAGCCCGCCGCTGCTGCCGCGAATCGCCTTGGCGATTTCCTGGGCGATTTTGACGTCGCGCGTATCGAGGTAAACGTTGTAGGCCACCAGTGCCTCGCGGGCCCCGACGGCGCTGGCGCCGAGCTGCTCATGCGGGTTCGTGGGGCCATAGTCGGGCTTCCATTCGGCGCGCGCCAGTTTGTCCTTCAAGCCTTCAAATTCGCCCTTGCGCACTTCGGCCAGGTTGCGGCGGTGCGGCGCGCTGGCCGCTTCCTCGTACAGCACGACGGGCACGCCGTGATCGCCCGCGATGCGCTCCCCGACGCGCTTGGCCAGCGCCACGCAGTCGGCCATGGTCGCGCCGGTCAGCGGCACGAAAGGCACCACGTCGACCGCGCCCATGCGCGGGTGCTCCCCCTGGTGATGGCGCAGGTCGATGTGCTGCGCGGCCTGGGTGTAAAGCACCGAGATGGCCTGCTCGAGCGCCTCAGGGGCACCCGCGAAGGTGAGCACGGAACGATGGTGATCCGCGTCCGAGGACTGGTCGAGCCACTGGATTCCAGGCACCGCCCGGATCGCGGCCACGATCTCAGCCACGACCTCAGGCCGCCGGCCCTCGCTGATGTTGGGGATGCATTCGATGAGCACGCCATTGTCTCCAGATGCAGGCCATGTCCGAACAGGCAGTTTAGCAGGTGCGTGAGGGCTGCGCCACGGGGCCGGGCAACGGCTCGTCGGCCTGAATCGCCACGCTCAGAACGAGCCCGCCGGCAGGATGCGCACCAGGTTGCTGCCGATGTCGGTGAACACCAGGCGGCCATCCGGCGTGACCGTGATGCCGAAGGGAACGAACAGCGCATCTTCGCCTTCGGCATCCTGAAAAAACTTGCCTCCGGGACCTGCCACGGTGGTCACGACGCCCTCGGGCGTGATCTTGCGCACGCGCGGCGGGCGTCCGGGCAGCAGGGCCGGGTCGATCGGAAGCTCGCGACCGGCCAGCGGCGCCATCGCTTCAATGTTGCGGTCGCCCCCCTCCGTCACATAGAGGTTGCCTTTCGCATCGAAAGCCAGCCCCACGGGGATCGAGAGCGCGCAGTCCAGCGCCTGGATGCCCTCCTGCACCGGCGGCGGGGCGCCGGGCGTTTCCTCCAGGCGTTTCAGGCTGGCCGCCAGCCCGATGCCGGCCACCACTTCGACCGTTGGGGCCTGACCGGATTCGCCCTTCAACTTGTAAATGCGGCAGCCAATGCTATCGGTGAAATGAAGCTCACCGCGCGGACTCAAGGCCACCCCCATGGGAAGCGCCATGAACAGCTGGCTCGGATCGCTGGCGGGCGTTCCCAGAACGCCCGCCAGCTTGGCGCCCATGGCGCCTGATTGACTGACGCCGGCAATGGTCTCGATTGGTTGCTGGAGGTCAAAGCGTGTGATCGTGCCGCGCATGGCGCGCGGCCAGCACAGGCGGCCCGTGGCGTCGAACGCCATGGCCGTGGCCCCGTCCAGCTCTCCTCCGCTTAGCAGGGTCTGAATCGTGAGATCGCTGCCGACCCGCAGCAAGTGCTGGTGTCCTTCGTCGGCAATGAAGAGCGCGCCGCGATGCCAGGCCAATCCTTGCGGGCCTTTCAGGCGTGCCAGCTGAGCGGGCCCCCCCATCCCGCGGTCGGCTGCGCTGGTGGGGTCGCCACCCACGATGACCGTGAGTTCCTTGCCGTCGAAGCGCTTGATGCTGTTGCCGCCCGTTTCGGCGATGTAAATGCGACTCTGGTCATCGGCCGTGACCGCCATGGGGCTGTTGATGGCGAAGGCCTGGGTTTCGCCACGCTGGAAGACGGCCGCGGTGCCTGCGACCGGCTGCCAATCGCCGCCGGGTTTCCCGGCCCAGACGACGTGGGTGCTCAGATCGCTGACGTACACCATGCCGTCGGGACCGGCGGTGAGCGGCCCTGGCAGGCGGGGGCCGCGCTGGAAGCGCACGGCCTCTTCCAGTGCGCCGGTGGCGGTGAGGCGCAGCAGGCGGCGTTGGCCCGTTTCACTGAGGTAAATCGTGCCGTCGGCTGCCCTGCAAAGACCGCTGTCTCGATGCGTGGCAAGCTTTGACGCCACTTCCGTGAAGGCACCATCCCGGAACCGCCACAGGCTGCCGGGTTCTTCACGTCGGGTCAACAGCAGGTCAACCTCAGGGCCTGACGCCACCACCAAGCTGGCAACATCCCCGCTGCTGGTCTGCGGCAGGGGGTAGGCCTCCACCCGGCGGTCCGGTCGCAGGGCCAGCAGGCGGGGCCTGAGCTGGCTCAATCCGGCGCCGTCCTGTTCGCCCACCCACAGGGTGCCATCGGAACCGACGGCCAAGCTGCGGGGGGTGCAGGCCATGGTGAGCGGGTCACGCGGAGCATCTCGGCCCGGCAGGCCGCTTCCGAGCCACGGCTGGATCTCGCCATCAAGCGAGAAGCGATAAACCCGCTGGGCTTTGGCTGCCACGGCGAACAGGCTGCCGTCCGACGATTCTACCAGGCTGGTCAGCGTGGGGGCATTGTTCTTGATGCGGCCGTGGGTCTTGTCGAGCACCACCTCGAGCGTGCCGTCGCCCTTGAGCGTGCGGATGCGACCGAGCAGTTCCTCACCGAAGGCCAGACGTCCCTCCCGCAGCCAGGTGAGATGAACCGGCCCGGCCAGCGGAACCTCGATGGCCTTGAGGCCGCGGCCGAGGCCGGCCTGGCCGAGCAGCAGGGCCTTGACGTCCTCAATCACCCTGTCGACCCCGGCCACGCGGGTTCTGAGCACGTCGGTGGCCTCATTCAGCAGATTGTCGTCGTGCTTGAAGGCGGCCTTGACGTAACCCCGCACGGCGTCGAACTCGCGCGTCAGGCGCTCGTTTTCGCTGGCAGGCAACTTGTCGAGGACGGCCTGTTGCCCCCCCACGAATTTTTTCAACACGTAGGCCGCGCCCATGGACGAGGCCGTGTTGATGTCCAGCGTGACCTGCCCGCGTCCGGCTGGCGTGACGAGCGCTCGCAGAACGCCCCCGTTCCACAGTTGAATGCGGGCGATCAGGTTGCCGGGCGGCAGGACGGCCGAGAGGGTGTAACGGCCGTCGGGGCCCGTGGTAGCGGTCAGCGGCTTGCCGTTCTCATCGACGAGCGGTTGCTCGCTGGCGTCATGCAGGGTGATCCGGGCATCGGTCAGACCGTAGACCCCCAGGGGAGCGGCCTGGCGCAGCCCGTAAAACTTGGTTTTCCCGAGCATGCCGCCGCCATTGTTGCTGACCAGGTTTCCCCCGTTGTTGCTGATCAGGCTGCCGCCCTGGTCACTCAGCAGGCTGCCCCCCTGGTCGCTGATCAGGGAGCCGCCGTTGTTGCTAATGAGGGTGGCGCCGGGTTGGGCGATCAGGCGCACCAGGCCAGCCAGCTGGATGGCCTGGCCCTGTTGCGGCACGACGCGCGAGCGGGGGGCTGTCACGCCTGCCGGGGTCGCCGAGGCCCTCGCCTTGGGCGGGGCCCCGGCGGACTTGACGGGATTGCGGCCTGCCAGGTTGCTGGTCGAGGAGGGGCTTTGACACGCGGCCATCAGCATCAGGCTGAGGACGAGCGATACGAAGCGACGCATATTCAATCATATACCCGAGTCGATTTTTTGCCCGTTTCAGAACGAGCCCGCCGGCAGGATGCGCACCAGATTGCTGCCGATGTCGGTGAAGACCAGGCGGCCATCCGGCGTGACGGTGATGCCGCAGGGGATGTACAGGGCCTCCTCGCCCTCCTGGGTCGGAAAGAAGCGTCCTCCCGGACCAGCCACGGTGGTGATGAGACCTGCGGGGGTGATCTTGCGTACCCGCGGGGGACCTCCCGGCAGCGAGGCAGGGTCGATCGGCAGTTCGTTGCCGAACAGGGGGGCCATCGCCTCCAGGTTGCGGTCGCCCCCTTCCGTGACGTACAGGTTGCCCTGCCGGTCGAAGGCCAGGCCCATCGGCACGGAGAGGATCGCGGCCTTGGCCGGCCCGCCCTCCTCGGCCGCCAGATCGCCCAATTTGCCCTCGCGGGTGCGGGCCAAGGCCTTGGCCAGCGAGATACCGGCGAACAGTTCCACGCGGTGCGGCCCCCCGGGGGGGCCCACCAGCTTGTAGATGCGACAGCCGATGCCGTCTGAAAAGTACAGCTCACCGCCGGGGCTGCGCGCCACAGCCATCGGAAGTCCCAGCGTGAGCTGGCCAGGGTTTTCGCTGAAGTTGCCGGCGAGGACGCCGGCGAGCTTGGCGCCGAGCCATTTCTCCATTTCGATGCCGGCCAGCGTCTCGACGGCGCCGCCGTCGTTCGCCCGCAGGATCACGCCACGGGTGGGACGGGGCCAGCACGGCTTCCCGGCCGCATCGAAGGTGAGCGACCAGGCGTCGGCCAGGTTGGGAGAGGAGAGCACGGTCTGGATCGTGCCGTCGCTTTCTATCCGGCGTAACCGGCGATGTCCCTGGTCCATCAGGTACAGCGCTCCCTGGTGCCAGGTGATGCCGGCGGGTTTGCTCAGGCGAGCCGCGGCTGCTGGGCCGCCGTCACCCAGGTTGCTGTCCTGAGCGGGTTCGCCGCCCACCACCACGCTCAGGTCGCGACCGTCGAAGCGCTTGATGCGATTGCCGCCTGTTTCGGAGAGATAGATGCGGCCCTGTTCGTCCGCCGTCACGCCGCTGGGGTTGTTGATCGCAAAGGCCTGCGTCTCGCCCTGTTGAAACACGGCCTGAGAACCGGCCAACGGCTGCCAGGCGGCCCCTGGTTTGCCAGCCCAGACGACGTTGTCGCTCAGATCGCTGACGTACAGCGTGCCATCAGGCCCAGCGACGAGTGGGCCTGGCAGTTGGGGCCCGGTTTTGAATTCAACGGCGGTCTCCAGGCTCCCGGCATTCAGCCGCAGGAGGCGTCGACGATGGTATTCGCTGAGGTAGAGCGTCTGGTCCGGGCCCACGCAGAGGCCACTGCGGGGACCCGTGGCGAGATCGGATGCGACCTTCTCGAATTGGCCGTCCCGGAACAGCCACAGCTGTCCCGGATCACTCTTTGCCTGCACCAGCACGTACACCCGGGGCCCTGGCATCACGGCCAGGCTCAGCAAGTCACCGGCCGCACCGGCCGGCAGCGCATACGCCTCCACCCGGCGGTCCGGCCGCAGCGCCAGCAGTCGGGCCGGCGTGAGTTTATTGCGGCTATCTTCCCCCACCCACAGGGTGCCGTCGGGATCCCACGCCAGGCAGCGAGGGGTACAGGCCATGGCCAGCGGGTCACCCGGGGCATCCCGGCCCGGTTGCCCGCTGCCGAGCCAGACCTGGATCTCACCCGCGCGGGGAACGCGATAGACCCGATGAGCCTTGAGCGCCGCGACATACAGGGCGCCGTCAGGGCCTTCCACCATGCTGCTCAGCGTGGGGGCGTTGTTCTTGATGCGGCCGTAGGTCTTGTCCAGCAGCATGGCGAGCGTGCTGTCGGGTTCGAGCGTGCGGATGCGGCCAAGCAATTCCTCGCCGAGGGCCAGACGGCCCTCGCGCAGCCAGTACAGGTGGACCGGGCCAGCCAGGGGCACCTCCGTGGCCTTGAGCCCGCGGCCCAGCGCGGCTTGGCCGAGCAGCAAGGCCTTGACGTCTTCGAGCACCCGGTCGACGCCGGCCACGCGGGCTCTGAGCACGTCGGTGGCCTCGTTGAGCAGGCCGTCATCATGCTGAAAGGCAGCCTTGACATAGCCCCGCACGGCCTCGAATTCTCGGGTTAGACGCTCATTTTCGCTGGCCGGCAGCTTGTCGAGGATGGCCTGCTGGCCTCCCACGAACCTGGTCAGGACGTATGCCGCGCTCATGGTGGAGGCGGTGTTGATGTCCAGCGTGACCTGCCCGCGTCCGGCTGGCGTGACGAGCGCTTGCAGGATGCCCCCGTTCCAGAGTGGGATGCGGGCGACGAGGTTGCCGGGTGGCAGGACGGCCGAGAGGGTGTAGCGGCCGTCGGGCCCGCTGGTGGCCGTCAATGGCCGGCCCGTTTCGTCGACGAGTTGCTGTCCGGCGGCGTCGTGGAGGGTGATGCGGGCCTCCGTCAGACCGTAGACCCCCAGCGGGGCGGTTTGCTGGAGGTGGAAGGACAGGCCTGGCGTGGGCCAACCTTCATCCGGGAAGGCACGAAAGCGACTCCCGTTGTTGGCCAGCACGCCCCCCCCGTTGTTGCTGAT
>JAYKJB010000115.1 GCA_035285325.1 Candidatus Sericytochromatia bacterium | reverse complement strand
AGCCGGTGCAGCCCGTCAGGGGCGTCGCCGAGGAGGCGAGGTCGTAGGTTTGCTTGTAGGTCAGGCTGGAGCCGGAATACTCATACCGGTAGACCTTGCCATTGTTGGCCGGCACGAACAGGGTGTCAAACATGTCGTCGTGGCTGCTCGAGCCCGGATCGAGGATGGGCGCAAGGCCCTTGGCCGTGGCGCTATCGGGAAGATTCATCGACTGGACGGTGGCTCCGAAATTGTCCGTCTGAATCACATAGAGCGTGCCGCTGTCCGAGACCACATAGGCGCGCTTGCCTGCCGGGCTCAGGGTGATCGCGGAATTGGTGAAGGTGTCGTTGAGCGGGATTGAATCATTGCTCACTTTGGGAGTGGTCACATTGGTTTTGATGAAGTTTCCATTGCGTGAAAGCGCATAAATACGCTTGCCCGAATCCGCCGCGATCGCGGTGGCCAGGCCGTTTGGCACATCGTCGGCGCCAACCGCCAGTGAGGCCACCGGAATGCCCTTGGCGCCCGCGTAATCCCAATCCGTCGTGCTGGCCGGCCAGTTGGCTTGCAGTTCGTAGAGCGAATTCGGCGCCGCGACCGGAGCGGGGGGCGGCGGGTTCAACGCCAAGCGCGCCGCCTGGGCCTCCACAAAGGCCTGCTGGCGATCGCCCAGACCGCGCATGCCGATGCGGTGGGTGCTCCAGTCGATCCCACGCGGTTCAGCCAGATTGGCGAGACCATCGCCCGTGGGAAACCCCACCGATGCCGGCATCCAGCCGGCGCAACCAGCCAGCACCAGGTTCGCAGTCACCAGACACAAGGTGACCCAAAAGCGCCAGACCGACGTCTGATTCCTCAGCTGTGGTTCCCGGACCATGCCCCACCTCAAGCGCGCCTGAGCAAGCGCCCCCAACAACATAACGGAAATTCGGCGCAAAACAAAAGACCTCGCACACACGCGACGAAATTTTCTTCTTTGGAAGGGAGCATCGCGATGAGAGCCCCGAGACGCGGGGCGGCGCAGCGAGCAGGGCCGTCCACGCGTGATCCGACGGCCCCGTGTCACAGGGACGGAGTTCCGTCGGTTTGCCGCCACCCGGCCCGTGGTATGGGGAGAGCATGAGACGCTTGCGCTGCGCTGCCCTGGTCCTGATCACGGTGCTGGCGAGTTGCGGCCCCAAGCCGCCGGCCGCGGAAGACAGTCCCACCAGCCCCAAGCGAGCGCCAACCCGCCCAGCCTCCTCGGTGCTGAGCGCCCCGGCGCTCAAACTGCCGGAGGGCGCCCGCACCCGCGTGGTGCCCCAGACCGCCCAAACCAGCCTGCTGACGGGCAAGGTCAAGCTGCTCTCGGACCAGGGTGGCGGCGTCATCAGCAACCGCTCGGGCACCCTGCTGAGCGATCAGGGGGGCACCGTCATCAGCAATCAGGGCGGCAACCTGGTGGCCAACAACGGGGGCAGCCTCGCGGGGCAGGCCAAATTGCTGCAGGCCGGGCCCCGCCCGGCACCGACCGAAGCCAGCCTGGCCGAGGCCGACGTGTACGTGGTCGATGGCGCCGGACGGATCCTGGTGAACGAACGCCTGCAGCCCCTGGGAGCCGTCTCGGACCCGCAAGGCCAGTACCGCATCCAGGCCACCTTGCCGACCGAAAACCTGGTGCTGCGCGTGCCGCTCTGGAACCAGGGCGTGCTGCTGGCGATCGCCCCACGTGACGCGGCCCAGGAAGCCGAAACCCCGATCGACACGGCCTCCTCGCTGGGCGCCGCCTACGTGCTCGAACGGCTGGTCCAGGGCAGCACCAAGACGCTCGACAAGTTGCCAGCCGTCGAGGCCGTCCGCCTGCGTGAGAGCCTGGAGGCCGCTCGCGGCCTGCTCGCCCAAGCGCCGGTCTACAAGGTGGAGGAACTGGCCAAGTTGACCGCCACCCTGCGTGGCCAGGCCAAGCCGGTCCAGACCAGCCTGGAGGCGATCGAAGCGCTGCTGCTTGGCCAGGCGAACCTGGGCAATGGCCTGTCGGCCTTGGCGGTGCCGCTGTCTGGTCCCAAGGCGATCGCCGATGACGGGGCCGGCGGATTTTTCATCACCGAGGGGGCGCTGGGCCGGATCCGCCAGGTCAGTGCCAACGGACTGCTGACAACCTGGGCAGACCAGCTTCAGGGCGCGATCAAGGTCAATTTTTACTCGGCCTTCGACCTCGCGCGGGGCTCCGATGGGGCGGTCTACGTCATTTCCTCGCACGACGGCCAGGGCGTCCAGCGCATCGGCCCCGACGGCAGCGTGCGCCGGGTGGCGGGCGCCACGCGCATCGGGCGTGGCCCCCTCACCACCCCGGCCGACCAGACGGCGATCCTGCCCTGGACCCTCTGGGTGGACCGCGAGAACGTCTTGTGGATTGGCGAGACGAGCCAAGGCGGCGATCTGGCCACTCCCCCGCGCATCCTCAAGCTCGGCGCGGACAACTCCCTGTCGGAGCCGGCACCGGTGCCAGCCCGCTGGACAGGCGGCTCGGTGACCGGGCTGGGGGCCGCCGCGCACGGCAGCGTGTATGCCCTGTTCGTGCCGGGCAACACGTCCGCGAAGCAGGAGTACGAGGTCGCCAGGCTGGCCCCGGGCGGGTCGGAATGGACCCCGGTGCTGAGTGGCAAGGGGGGCGTGAGTCGGTATGGCGATCTGGTCGTCACGGAGGACGGCACCCTGTATGGCAGTGAGCCTGACGAAAATCGGATCTGGCGCTGGAAACCCGAAGGCGCCCGGGAAACCGTTTACGAAGCCACGGCCGACTCCGAACTGAAACAACCGACGGACCTGCAACTGCTGGCGAATGGCAAGTTGCGCGTGGTCTCCAGAGCCGACAATCGGATTTTCGAGCTGACCCTGGCCAGCGGCGAGGTGGTGGCGGTGGCGGGCAAGAAAGACAGCATCTCGGCGCAAGACGGCGTGTCCGTCAACTCGCCCGTGGCGCTGGCGCTCGATGCGGCCAGCAACGTGTACATTGCCGAGGCCGCCGGCGGGCTGATCAAGCGCTGGGACGGCAGCAGCCTGCAAACCTTTGCCGGCTCGCTCGACGGCTCCGGCGAGGATGGTCAACCCGCCACCCAGACCAGGCTGAACACCCCGATCAGCCTGGCCTGGCGAGACCGCTCGCTGTTCATCATCGATGAAGGCAACGGACGCCTGGTCGAGGTCAGTGAAAATCGGCCCAGCCGCACGGTCGTCAAGGGGATCTCCCAGGGCCCCGTGGTGGCGGGCGATCCGGTGGCCACCAACAGCTACGACATGAGTTCCTGCATCGCCCTGACGCGCGGTCCCGACAAGGCGCTCTACTGGGCCTCGGTGAAGGACAACCAGGTGCTGCGACTGCCCCCGAATGGCCCCATCTCGCTGGTGGCGGGCCTGGGTGGCAAGGGCGGTGATTCAGGTGAGGGCGTGGCCCCGGTGGAAGCCCGGCTCAACTCGCCCTTCGGGCTGGCCTTCTCCCCCGACGGCGACCTGTACATCTCGGATAGCGGCAATCTGCGCATTCGACGAATCCGTGGGGGCGCCGACAGCGCCAGAACGCTGGAAAATTTCGCGGGCCTCAATCGCATCCAAACGGTGCTGCGCATCGAGAGTCGAGACTTCTCGGGAGGTGACCTGGTGGCCTCGGCCACCCCCTTGATGGTGCCGGGGCCCCTCTGTTTCGATGCCCGCGGGAACCTCTATGTCGGCGAGCTCGGCACGGCCAATCTGACGCTGCTGGCAGGGTTGGCCAAGGGTGTCGGAGAATTGCCGCTGAGCGAGTTGCCCAAGGTGCCGGCGCGAATCCTGAAAATTGCGCCCAACGGGGCCACCAGCGTGCTGGCAGGCCCCGGAGGACGCTTCTTCGCCGATGCCAACGCCGGCGACGCGCTGGTCTTGCCGACCCACCTGCTGATCGATGCGCAGGGCCGCCTGGTCATCGCCGACGTGGGGGCCAACCTGGTGCGCGTCTTGCCGGCCGGCTCGTTCTAGCCCCCCGCGTCTGCGACGCGCACCGCCCCGACGGCTGCGAGCGCAGGCCCCTGGCCCGGTCCCGTCTCCCGCGTCAGCCCAGGCCGCGTGCTATAATGGCGCCTCCCGCGCGATTCCAGGAGCGACGCCCTTGACCGCCTTCTCACCCGAGCTTGTGGACACCCTGACCCTGGGCGCCGCCGAGGTGTTGCCCGCCGGAGGGCTCGAGGCCAGGTTGAAAGCCGCGGCCGCCGAGGGGAGACCCCTGCGCGTCAAGCTGGGCTTCGACCCGACCAAACCCGACCTGCACATCGGTCATGCCGTGGTGCTATGGGCGCTGCGACGCTTTCAGGATGCGGGACACCAGGTGGTGCTGATCATCGGCGACTTCACTGCGCGCATCGGTGACCCCACCGGCAAGCAAGAGGCCCGTCCCCCGCTCACCAAGGACGAGGTCGAGGCCAATGCCCAGACCTACCTCGATCAGCTCGGGCGCATCATCGATCTGAGTCGGGCCGAGATTCGCCGCAACGGCGAGTGGCTGGAACCCATGGCCATGGAATCGGTGATTCGCCTGCTGGGGCAGTCGACCGTGGCCCAGATGCTGCAGCGGGAAAACTTTGCCCTGCGGCACGAGCGGGGCGATGCGATCGGGCTGCACGAGTTTCTGTATCCGCTGCTGCAAGGGCAGGATTCGGTGGTGATCCACGCCGATGTGGAACTGGGCGGCACCGACCAGAAGTTCAACAACCTGATGGGGCGGCACCTGCAAGAACAGGCGCACCAGGCGCCCCAGGTGGTCATGCTCTACCCGATTCTCGAAGGCATCGGCACCACCGAGAAGATGTCCAAGTCGCTCGGCAACACGATCGGCCTGACGGATGCGCCCAAGGCGATGTGGGACAAGGTCATGTGCATCGCGGACCGCCAGATGCCGGATTACTTCACCCTGGCCTCCGGCTTGCCGGCTCCTGAAATCCGGCGCCTGCTGGCGGACCTGGCGGCAGGTCAACTGCCCCCACGCGACGCCAAGGTGCGGCTGGCGCGGGCGATCGTCAGCCTGTATCATGGGCCGGCCGTGGCCGAGAAACTGGCCAGTGGCTCGCTCGATACGGCCGATATGCCCGCCTTCGCGGTGCCGGACGGCACGCCGGTGGCCCGCTTGCTGGTGGCCTTGAAAATGGCCAACTCCACCAGCCAGGCGCGTGAGCGCCTGAAAGAGGGGGCCGTGAAACTGCTGCGGGCCGAAGGCGACCATTATGCGGTCGAACGGGTGCTGTCAGACCCCAACGAGGCGATCGCCCTGGGGCCGGACGGGCAGGTCGTGCAGGTCGGCAAGCGCATGGCCCACGCCAAACCGGACGGCACCACCCCGTGAAGGGGGCGTCCGGCCGCTGGCTGGCCCAGCAAGCCAGGCTGAACGGCCCCACTCCCGACGAGGCCGACGACCGATGATCCAGACCAACGGGATGGCCTGGTCCCTGCCCTTTCAGGAACACATTCCCCAGGAACCCGACCGGTTCTGGATCCAGAACATTGCCCGGCAACTGCCGTTCCTGGCGGACTTCATTCCCGCCGACCTGCTGATCCACGCGCCGCTGGAGGGCGGACGCTTCGTCACCATTGCCGAAGCCAAGCCGACCGTCCGCCAGAGCTTCTACCGCCGCCCGCAGGTTGGTCACATCTTCACCCCGGAGCATTCGTCCGCCATCTGGCAGGCCTTCCACTCCGGGGAACTCGCCGATGGGGCGATCGGCAAGGTGGTGAACGGGCAACCCATGAACCAGGTGGCCTACCCCCTGGTCGGCGTCGACGGCGTGGCCGCCCTGATCGTGGTCGAGCGCAACCTGTACGAGGAACTCAAGCACGCGGAAAGCAAGCGCCAGCTCTACCGCACGGCGATCACCCGCCTGGTCCGAACCCTGATCGAAAAGGCGCGCGTGAGCTCGCTCGCGCTGCCGCCCATCCAGCCTGGTGACGCGCTGCTGCTGCTCAACGACGCCGGCACGATCATGCACGCCAGCGCCGTGGCCCTGAACCTGGCCCGGCGCCTCGGCGTGCCGGAACAGCTCGAAGGGCTCGACTGGCACCAGACCTTCGTCACCCAGCACGAGTACCGGCCGGTCCACACCAACCCGGTCTTCAGCGAGAACGAACTGGTGACCCAGAACCTCACCATGGCCGTGCGCACCATTCCGGTGCAACCATCGGACGGCTTCGTGGACCACGTCAAGGTGCTGCACGACGTCACCGAACTCAAGCAGAAGGACCGCGAGATCGTGGTGAAGAGCACGCTGGTCAAGGAGGTCCACCACCGCGTGAAGAACAACCTTCAGACCGTGGCGGGTCTGCTGCGCCTGCAGTCCCGTCGCAGCCGCAACGAAGAGGTCAAGGCGATCCTGCAGGAAAGCATCGCCCGCATCGCCAGCATCGCCCTGGTGCACGAGTACCTGAGCCACGACGACGTGGGCGTGGTCGACGTCAAGGACCTGGTACAGAACCTGATTTCCTCGACCCTGCAGGGACTCGTGGACCCTTCGCAGCGCATCACGACCAGTCTGGACTGCCCGGCCCCGGTCACCCTGCCCTCGGCCCAGGCCACCTCCACCGCCCTGGTGGTCAACGAACTGCTGCAAAACACCATCAAGCACGCATTCAGCGGGCGCCCGCAGGGCCACGTGCGGGTGGGCCTGCAGGAACTGGACGAGGGTGTGCTGTTCACGATCGAGGACGATGGCGTCGGCATGCCGGCCGACTTCACGCCCGAACGGGACGGCAACCTGGGCTGGCAGATCATCAAGACCCTGGTGCGGGACGACCTGCAAGGCCAGCTCACGATCGAACACCCGGCCGGGACGCGCATCAGCCTGCTGGTGCCGCATCCCGCCCCCGGCTCCTTGATCCGGGAAACATGAAGCAGCCTATAATGAAGAGCCCGTTGAAGGAGACCGCCCCATGAGCAAACGCCTGCGCATCCTGATCGCCGATGACGAGTCGATCATCCGGCTGGACATGAAAGAAATGCTGGAAGAGCGCGGTCACGAGGTGGTGGGCGAGGCCGTGGATGGCCGCGTGGCGGTGGAACTGGCGGCCAAGCTGGAGCCGGACCTGATCGTCATGGACGTGAAGATGCCCCACATGGACGGGCTGGAGGCCGTCAAGGCCATCAACGAGCCGGGCAAGCGCCGCATCCCGGTGATCATGGTGACGGCTTACTCCGCGCCCGAGCTGGTCGAGCAGGCCGTGGAACTGGGCGTGTTCGCCTACCTGGTCAAGCCGATCAAGGAGGCGGACATCATGCCCACGATCGAGGTGGCCATGAGCCGGGCGGAAGAGATGCAGGCGCTCAGCGACGAGATCGCGAACCTCAAGGACGTGCTGGAAACGCGCAAGCTGGTCGAGAAGGCCAAGGGCATCCTGATCGACACCTACGGCATCACGGAAGCGGAAGCCTTCCGCCGCATCCAGAAGCTGTCGATGAACAGCCGCAAGCCGTTGCGCGAGATCGCCGACGCGATCATCCTGGCGCGCGAGGTCAACAACCCTGAACTCTCGAACAAGGGTCGCTGAGCCCTCACGGGAGAGTTCCTTGCAGACAGGCAGCGCGCATGCTAGGCTGGCGCGCCGTCCTCCCCTCGTCTGAAAGGAACTCATTCATGGGCTTGCCAACCCGCGTGCTGCGCGGCCTCGCTGCTGTGGCCTGTGCCACCGCCTTGACCGGCTGCTACACGCTGAGCTTCAACGTCGATGACATCTACGGCTCCGCGCAGCCGAAACCCCAGACCATTCGCAGCTTCAAGCTCGAGGTCAAGCACCACCACCTGTTCTCGGGCCTGCTGACCATCAGCAACTCCGCGGAGATCGCGGAGGCGGTGGCCCGTGAAGTCAAGCGAGCCGGCGGCCGGGCCGCGGCCAACGTGCGCATCACGCATCAGGAAACCCTGCTCGACGGCCTGATTGGGAGCCTGACCGGCGGTACGCTGTACGTGCCCACCACCTCCACCGTCGAAGGCGACGTGGTGCGTTGAAGGAGAAGATGTTCATGCAAACGAAATTCCTCAAACTCCTGACCGCGGGCCTGCTCGCCACCGCGCTGACGGGCTGCTTCCGCGTCTCCTACGACCTGGATGGGATGAGCGCGATGCAACCGGGAGAGGCCGTCCGAACCTTCCGGACGGAGCTGAAATCGACCCACCTGTTGCTGGGGCTGGTCAACCCCAACGAAAAGCTCGTCCGGGAAGCGATTGCGCGGGAAGTCAAGCAGGCAGGCGGCAAGCGTGCGCAGCACGTGCGCCTGACCCGCGAAATCGACCTGGTCGACGGTCTGATCACCTCCCTCACGTTCGGCCTCTATTCGCCCTGGTCGCTCGTGATCGAGGGCGACATCGTCCGCTGAACCCGGCCTGCAACCCTGTGCCCCGGCCCGCTTGGGCCGGGGCTTTGCGTTGGGGCGCTCGACCTGCTTTCATGAGGCTGCCCTTCCCGACGACGTGATGGAGCCGATTGCCATGCCCGCGCCCTTCGACCCGCGCCAGTTCAGGCCCGAAAGCCTGATGATGAGCCACGGATACGACCCGTTCCTGTCGGAAGGCGCCGCCAAGCCCCCCATCTTCATGACCTCGACCTTCGTCTTCCGCCGGGCGGAAGACGGCGAGCAGTACTTCAAGTGGGCCTATGGCCTGGAAGAGCGCCAGCCCCACGAAACCATGGGGCTGATCTACTCGCGCCTGAACAACCCGGGCTTGCAGATCCTGGAAGAGCGCCTGGCGCTATGGGACGGTGCCGAAGGCGCGCTCACCTTCGCAAGCGGCATGGCCGCCATCACCACGGCGATCCTGGCGCACGTGAAACCGGGCGATGTGGTGCTCTACAGCATGCCAATCTACGGCGGCACGGAGTACCTGCTCGAAAAGATCCTGCCCAAGTTCGGCGTCACGGTGCAGGCCTTCCCGGCCGATGCTGGCATCGACGAGCTGGAGGCGCTGGCCCAGGCGGCGGGCGATCGCCTGGCGCTGTTCCTGCTCGAGAGCCCGGCCAATCCGACCAACCTGATGATCGATCTGGCCCCGATCGTGGCCCTGGCGGCGCGTTGCTCGACGCCTGCCCGGCGCGTGCTGACCTTCGTCGACAACACCTTCATGGGGCCCCTGTTCCAGCATCCCCTGCGCCACGGGGCGGACCTGGTGCTGTACTCCGCCACCAAGTTCATCGGCGGCCACAGCGATGTGGTGGCAGGTGCGGTGGCCGGGTCGCGCGAGGTGCTGGGGCCCATCACGGAATACCGGACCATCATGGGCTCGGTGCCTGACCCGTTCAATTGCTGGCTGCTGCTGCGCTCGCTCGAAACGCTCAAGGTGCGCATGGAAGCGCAAGCGGCGACGGCCCGGCAACTGGCCACGGCCCTGGCCGCGCATCCCGCCGTCGACCGCGTGCTCTACCCCTCGCTGTTGCCCCAGGGCACCTCGCAGCGCGCGATCTTCGAGCGGCAATGCAGCGGCGCCGGCTCGATCGTCTCGTTCGAGGTGAAAGGCGGCAAGCCCGCCGCCTTCCGTTTCCTGAATGCCGTGCGCCTGGCCAAGCTGGCGGTGAGTCTCGGCGGCACGGAAACCCTGGTGGAGCATCCTGCAACCATGACCCACGCCGACATCGCGCCCGACGTGCAACGGCGCTTCGGCATTCAGCCTGGCCTGGTGCGCATGTCCGTCGGGCTCGAAGCGCCTGAAGACCTGATGGCCGACCTGGCGCAGGCCCTGGAAGCCAGTCAGCAAGGCACGGTCTAGCTTCGGGAACCAAATCGCGCCCCGCCGGTCAGAGCGGATATGCCCTCCGCACTTCCCGTGGCACGAATCCCGCTGCCGGCATTACAATGGCGCCATGACGCCCCACGCCACGTCCCGTACGGGACCGTGAAGACGGACCATTCCCCTGTGGCCCGAGAAGTCATCGACCTACCGGAAAGCACCCTGCTGCCGCGCGCGCGGGCAGGCGACGGCAAGGCGATGGAAGCCCTTTTCCGTCGCCATCAAGCCGCCATCCATCAGCTCGTGTATCGCATGCTGCATGGGGCGCCCGAAACCGAAGACCTGGTGCAGGACGTGTTTCTGAAAGCCTTTCGGGGCCTGCCTGACTTCAAAGGCCAGAGCAGCTTCAAGACCTGGCTGTACCAGATCGCCACCCACCATTGCCTGAACCATCTGGCCCGGGCTGAACGACGTTTTGTTCACGAATCGCTCGAAACGCCCGCGGAAGACCCCAGCGCCACGCCGCTGGGCGAGCGTTTGCCCGCCTCCAGCCCGGGGCCCGAGGAAGCGGTGGCCCAGGCGGAACTGCGCAGCCGCATCGAAGCGGCGATCGCCCAGCTGGCCCCCGATTACCGCGCCGTGCTGGTCTTGCGGGACATCCAGGACCTGTCTTATGAGGAGATCGCCGAGACCCTGGGGCTCCAGCTCGGCACCGTGAAGTCGCGCCTCGCGCGCGCGCGCAAGCAGGTGCAAGCCTGGTTGGGAGATCTGCGTGATGAAACCAGCCGCCTGTGAGGCCTGGCTCGAGGCCATCTCGGCTTACCTCGACGGCAGCCTGACCAGCGAGGAGGAGCGGGCCGTGCAGGCGCACCTGCACCACTGCGGGGCCTGTGCCGACATGCTGATCGACTGGGTGCCGATGATCCAGGCGCTGCGGGCCCTGCCTGAACCGACGCCTCAGCGGGACCTGTGGCAGGCGATCGCCGAGGAACTCCGGCACGAACCGCCCGCACCACGTCGCCTGCGCCTGCCTGAGCAGCTGTCGCGCCATTGGCCGGGCGTGGCGGTGGCCGCGAGCGTGTTGATCCTGCTCTGGAGTGGAGGGCTGGCCTGGCTCTCGGACGGGGTCTGGGGCCCGCCTGTACCGGTGGCCGATCTCGACACGTACTGGCATCAGCACGACGCGTTCGACCTGGAGGAGAGTCTGACGAGCCGCTTCGGCCCGGCGGTCGACACCGTCGAGGCCAGCTACGGACTCGACCCGTGAGGTGGCGTCGCTCACTCGGCCTGCTCTGGTTCTTCGGGCTTTCGGGCCTGGCTGGCCCCGGCCAGGTCGAGGCGGCCCCGCTGACGCCGGACGCGATCCTGAGGGCCCGGGAAACCCTGCACTACAGCGGGCTGATCAAGGTCACCACCTTCAGCGAACGTGGTGAAAAGGTCCGCCGCCTGCGCGTCACGCAGGTGGGCTCACGCGGGACGCGCCAGGAGTTCCTGGACGCCCAGGGTCACCTGAGCGATCTGGTCACCGTGAACGGCGGCGTGCGCTGGCACTACGCGCCCCGCCAGGGCAAGGTCACCGTGTCGGCCACGGAGTCGGAGGGCAGCCTCTCGCAACGCCTGGCCCTGGTGAAACGCAATTACGACTTCCGCGTGCTCGGGCAGTTGCGACACCTCCAGCGCCTGACCCTGCTGGCGCAGTTCCGACCGCGCCAGCACGGCAACCTGACCCATCGCCTGTGGGTCGACCAGCTGACGCGGCTGCCGCTCGTGGTGGAACGCCGCGATGAGCAAGGGCGGCTGGTCGACCGCTCGGAATTTCTCAGCCTGCGCCTGAACCCCGTGGAGGCGGCCAGGGCCCTGACCTTTCAATTGCCCGCCGCCGTCAAGGTTCAGTCCCAGAATACGATGCTGGCGCGGGGAGATGCCGCGACCCCCTTGCCGGTCGGCCTGACATGGCGACCGCCGCCCCCCCGCCAGCTGCCCGCCGGCTACGCCCTGATTCAATGGCAATACTTCCTGGACCATCGTCAGGTGCCCACCTTTGCCTGGCGCTTTCACGATGGACTGGCCTTGCTGTCCTGCTTTGCGACCGACGCCCGCAGCCAGGCCCGTCGGCCCGCAGAGGGACAACCAATCCGGATCGGTGGCCACCCCGGATTTGCGCTTCAGCACGGCCACAAGCGACTGCTGAGCTGGCAACAGGGCCCAACGGCCTACACCCTGGTGGGGGAGTGTCCGGAAGCCTGGTTGAACCAGGTGGCCGAGAACACGCCCTGATGGCGACGCCCATCGCGGCGGTCAGCAGAGAATGGATTGGCTACGCGATCCGGCACTACGGCCAGGGATGCTTGGGGTAGCGGCGACGCAACTCCTTCTTGACCTCGGGATAGGTGCGGGCCCAGAACCCGTCCATGTCGAAGGTTTTCTGAACCGTGCGGTAATTCGGGGCCAGAATGTCGAACAGCACGGGCACGCGCCCCTCGAAGAGCGATAGGGTGCCCCCCAGGCCGATCATGTCACCGAGGCGAGCCGACAGTTCCGGCGGGCCCTCTTCCGGATAGCGAATCCGGGCGCTGCGCCCCGACGGCAATTTCCAGCTGAGCGGGGCAGCGCGCTCGATGCGGGCGATCGCCTCCCAGCCCACGTAATCGTGCAATGCCGCAATCAGCTCGCGTGGCGTGATGCCCCCAAGCCCCGTCTTGCCCTGAACGACTTCGTGATACAGCACTTCCCAGTCATCCCGCTCGAGGCGCGGAATGCCCATCTCCGGCCAGACCTCGGCCGCCTTGCGCACCCGCGCGACCCAGCTGGCTACCTCCTCATCCCAGGCGGGCAAGCTGAGGTCACCGGCCAGCCATTTCTCGACCATCAAGCTTTCCGCAGCCCGCCAGTCCCATTCCTCCGGCGGCAGAGTCTCCCGTCGCGTGACCACCCCGGCGGACACCCAGTGGCGCTCCTGCACCACACGCGCCCGCGCCGCATCCCAGCTCACCACGCAGCGAGACGTCTCGGCCGCCTCAAGCCAGGCGGCCTCCAGCGGCAAGTAGAGGGGAATCGTGGCGTGTCGACCGCTGGCCGCCTCCACGGCGTGTAACTGCAGCACCAGGATCAGTTCGGGGGGATCCCCCTGGGGCACCAGGCCACGCCGGCCATCGCGCAACACGTAGGCTTTCTCACCTCGTGCCGCCACGCGTTCCGGCAGGGCCAACAGCCAGCAACGGGTGATCGCCTCCCGCTGCGCCGCCAACGTCTCGCCATCCCAGACGCGCGGGGCCGATGGGGCCGGCAACGGCGGCTGGGCCGCGCGACAGAGCTGTCGCCAGGTCTCCAGCACGTCCCGCTCCCAGGCGTGACCGGCCCGCCGCGGGCCTGACGCCTGTAACATGTCGACCGCCAACCAGAGCAGGTCGGGCTCATCGGCGATCCGGCGGCGATCGGCCACCTCGAGAATCGCGACCATCGCGGCCGCCAGTTCGAAACATCCCGCCAGAGCGGCCGCCACCAGCACCCTGGCGTGGGCCGGGGCCACCGGGTAGCGCAACAACTGCTCCCCCAGCGGCGTCAGAGCACCGCCTGAGTCCAGGGCACCCAGCTGCCGCAGGCGCTCGTGCGCGCGCAACCACGGCCCTTCGGGCGGTGCGAGCAACCAGAGCGGGGCCGCCGGCAGGCTCGCCACCTCCAGGGCCAGCCGGGCCAGGTCCCGCCGGGCGAGTTCCGGGGGCAACGCCTCGGGCAAGCTGCTTTCCAGCGACGAGGCCCAGAGCCGGAGGCAACGTCCGGGACCGGTCCGTCCCGCGCGCCCCATCCGCTGGATCATGTTGGCGCGCGCCACCCACCCCAACCGCAGGCGATCGAACTCGCTCTCCGGGTCGTAATCCGCGATCCGCGCCTGGCCACTGTCGATCACTGCCGTCACCCCCGCGATCGTCAGGCTGGTCTCGGCCACGTTGGTGGCCAGCACCACGCAATCACGTTCGGCCGGGCGCGACAAGGCGCGCTGCTGGGCCTCGGGGGACTGGGCGCCGTGCAGGGCCAGCACCTCCCGCTCCGGCCACTCGCGCTGGAGCAGGTCGGCCGTCCGCTGAATCTCGGCCACGCCCGGCAGGAACACCAGCACGGAGCCCTGCTGGGCGGTGGCGTCCAGGTGGCGCAAGGCCCGTAAGACGTGAGCCGGAAGGGCCTCTCCGGCACGCGGCGGTAAGTATTCCAAGGCCACCGGATGGGCTTCCGAGGCCACCGACAGACACGGCGCCTGGGCCCAGGCGCCCTGCCAGCTTTCCCCGTCGAGCGTGGCCGACATGACGACGAGTTGCAGGTCAGGGCGCTTGCTCTCGCGCAAGCGGGTCAGCCAGGCCAGCACCGCGTCAGCTTCCAGACTGCGTTCGTGGAACTCGTCCAGCACCACGCAGGCCACCCCGGCCAGGTCCGGCCGTTCCCGCACGCGCTGCCAGAACACGCCATAGGTCTGGAACCACAGGCGCGTCTGCGGGCCGCCAGCCCGGTCGAAGCGGACCCGATAGCCGATGCGTTGCCCGAGCGGTTCACCCAGCAACTGCGCCACCCGCTGCGCCAGCGCCCGTGCCGCCACCCGACGCGGCTGAAGCACCACCACCTCGCCCGCCTCGCCGGTGAGCGCCCAGGGCACGCGCGTCGACTTGCCGGTGCCGGGCGGCGCCTGCAGCACCAGGCGCCCGTGGGCCTGCAGGGCGGCGCGGATGGCCGGCAGGTGCGCGTCGATGGGATAGCAGGCAGGGTCGGACACCTCCCCATGATAGACCACCGCGCGAGGGAACAAAGTCGGGTATGAGAAGAACACAGCGAACCGACCCTCAGGAGAAGGCCATGCGCAAGCACCCCGTCGTTCTGACCACTGCCACCTGCGTGCTGGCCCTGCTGGCAGCTGCCTGTGGTCCGTCCGATATGCCGGTGCGCCCGAAAAGCGCCAAGGCAGCCGCCAGCGCCAAACCCAAGGCGCCGGCGGTGGCGACGGGGCCCGTGCTGACAGGCGTCGCCAGAAGCCCGGCCTCGCTGCTCAGCACCAACGGCGGGGGCATCATCAGCTCCAACACGGCCGGCATCCTGGCCAACAATGCCGGAGGGCTGGTCTCCAACAACGCGGGCGGCATCCTGTCGAGCAACACGGCTGGCTACTTGCTCCTGCAACAGCTCCCGCCGGTGTTCCGCTTGCTCGCCGAGGAGATGCGTCCGATCGCCAAGCGCAAGGCCCACTTGCTCGATGCCTCCCGGCGCCGCGTGCGCGGCGTGAACCCAGTTGAAACCGATGCCCAGGGACGCTTCACCTTCACGGACGTACCACCCGGCAACAACTGGATCGTCGAGGTGCAACTCGACAGCTTCGCGCTCTCGGCCCTGGGACGGGTCGACAGCCCGAACCTGGAGGTCAATCCCATCACCACCATCGTCACGGAACACCTGCGACATCAGTTGCGGGACCAGCCGGCCGCCCTGCGCATCCTGTCGGTGGCCGACTACACCAAACTGACCGGCGAGGTGGCGCAGGAGGTGGCCAAAGGCGATGTCCGCATCGACCTGTCGAACACCATCAAGGCCGCCCAGACCTTCGAGCAGATGGCGGCCAAGGTGCCCGCCCTGGCCAAAACCAGCTCCGCGCTGGTGTCCGCCACCCGCACGGAATTCAAGACGGCCCAGAGCGCCGGAAAACTGGACGTCGAGCTGACCGAAGAGGAGGTCATCCCGCCCGTGGCGAGCGTGGCCAGCCTCGACCTCGCTCCGCTGGCCAATGCGTTCGCCGCTTATGTGAAGACGCGTCAGATCGGCATCCCGCGGGACATCGGTCAGGGCAGCCAGGTGGCGCTCTGGAATGGGCTGCCGGCGCAGTGGTTCACCGGGGGGGCTGATACGCGCGGGCACGCGGTGGTGCTGTACGGTCCCAAGGGCCCGAAACTGATCCGCAACGAGTTTTACGATCGCTACATTTCAGCCGCCCAGTACTGGACGCTTGGCGCCCCGACGGGCGACGAAGAGGAACTCCCGGGCGACCTGATGGTGGCCGGTACCCCCCACAAAGGTCCCCACCGTCAGCAGGCTTTTGAAAACGGGGTGCTGGCCTTCACGCCCACCTCCGGCATCGTGATGCGGCTCAACGGCAAATCCTTCGAGGCAGGCGAGGGTCAGCGCGAGGGCATTGTCTATCCGCCCCCGGGCATCCCGGCCGTGGTCGTCTCCACGCATCTGGGAAGCTCGCGCGGCGACGAGGATGGCAACCCCTCGGAGGCTCGCTTCAACATGCCTTGGGGCATGGCCGCCGATGCCGAGGGCACGCTGTACATCTCAGACAACGGCAATGGCCGCATCCGGCGCATTGACGGGGAGGGCAAGGTCACCAGTTTCACCGACTCGTTTGATGCCGTCATGGCGCTGCCGGGCATCTCGGGCCTGACCGCAGCCGGCCCGAACAACCTGTTCGTGCTGGCCGACAACAGCGTGTACAGCGTGCGCAATGGACGGCCGCCGTTGCGCATCGCCGGAAGTCTCGTGGCCGGAATGGCCGATGGACCGGGCGACCAGGCCCGCTTCGGTTACCCCCGCGGCATCGCCCTGAGCCAGGACGGCAAGACCCTGTTCGTCTCCGATGCGGTCAATCATCGCATCTGCAAGATCGCGCTGGACACCCCCGAAAAAACCGTCACGACCTATGCCGGGGGCGGGGGGTCAGGCCTGAAAGACGGCAAGGGAGGCGAGGCCCGCTTCCATCACCCGCACGGCCTCTTTCTCGACGGCAGTGGCATTCTGTACGTGGCGGACAGCAGCAACCACGCCATTCGGCGCATCACCCCGGACGGCACGGTGTCGACCCTCTCCGGGACCACGGGGCAGCCAGGCTCCCAGGATGGTCCCGCCTCGGGTCCCGCGAATCAGGTGGCGATGTTCACTCGCCCGATGGGCATTGTCATGAACCAGGACGGCGACCTGTACGTGTCTGAAGAAACGGGCTGCGCCATTCGCAAGATCGCGCTGGGAACGGCACGCACCTACACCCTGGCAGGCCACAAGAACCGGGCGCGCTTCCAGGACGGTCCTGGCGACGTGGCGGGCTTCAACGGTCCTGCCGGAATCTTCCTCGACCGCAACGGGCAGATCTTCGTGGCGGACCGCGACAACCACCGCATCCGCAAGCTCGTCTTCAGCGTCGCGTTCCAGGCGGTGACGCCCCCGCCCGACAACTCAGCGGCCGAGGACGACGAATAGCGCCGAGCCGGGCGCGGCGGGCCGGCTGGGTCGAGTCCGCTCTCCGCGTCTGGAGCAAGCGTCAGGGAAGCTTGGAGTCGAGCGGACGTCCCCCCTGACGCGCCGCCAGCGAGGCCAGATCATAGCCGAGGGCCCGCACCAGCCGAACCTCGGCCACGTGAAGGTCGTTCACGGCTTGCAGATAGTTGTTCTGGGCCTGGAGTAGGGTGTTCTGAACGTCGGTGACTTCAAAGGGCGTGGCCACCCCGGCCTGATAGCGGCGCAGCGCCAGCCGATACGCCTCCTGGGCCGCGGCGAGCCCTTCGCGCGAGGCCACCACACGTTGTTGCGCTTCCTGACGACTCTGAAACTGCTGCCGGATCTCGAGCGCCACGCGCTGGCGTCCCTGTTCCAGTTGAAGACGTGTCACGCGCGCCTGCTCGAAGGCCGCGGCCATGCGATTGCGGGCCCGAAAGCTGTCGAACAAGGCCCAGTTGACCGTCACGCCAGCCTGGAACTGTCCCTCGCTCAGGTTTCGCTGAGCATAGCGACTCCCGGCCTGCAAGGTTGGCCAGAGCGCCCGGCTTTCCAGTTGCACGCGCGTCTCGTCGGCGGACTGCCGGGCCTCGAGCTGCAACACCTCCGGGCGCCGGGTCAGCGCCGCCGTCAGGTCGCGGTCGAGGCGAACCGGCAGCGAGGGCAAGGCGACCTGGGACACCAGGGGGCGATCGCCGAGCGGGGCATTGAGCACGTTGCTGAGATTCAGGCGCGCCACGTTGACGGCATTGCGCGCCTGCGTCAGTTGCCCCATGGCGTTGGCCAGCTGGGCCCGCTGCTGCAGAACCTCGGAGCGGGTCCCGGTGCCGGCCTTGAAGCGCAGTTCGCCGAGGCGCAGATGCTCCTGCGCCTGCTGCAGGGTCTGCTGCGCCACCCGCGCCAGGCCCTCGCTGCGCAGCACGTCAAAGTAGGCGACGGCCGCCTGCAGCATGGCATCCTGCTCCGCCTGGGTGGCAGCCAGCTTGCCGATGCGCAGGTTGAGGTCGAGGATGGCGACCTGGTCGCGCGTGGCGAACGCATCGAAGATCACCTGATTGGCGCTGACGGTGGTGTCCACGTAGGCCCCGGTGGCCGGGAAGCCGACGATGTTGCCGAACCCGCCGCCGGAAAAGGCGCGCGCCGAGGAACCTGGCAGTTCCTGGTAATTGGCGCTCGAAGAGACGGACACCGACGGCAAGGCGTTGGAGAGGGTCGAGGCCTTCTCCGCCTCCGTCACCTCGAGGGTTTGCCGGCTTTGCAGCACCGCCAGGCTGTTGGCACGCGCCAGTTGCAAGGCCTCGGTCAGGCTCAAGGCAGCCAGCGTCTCAGCCGCGACGGCCGCGGCTCCCAGCAGGCCCCAGGCGCACGCCAGCGCCAAAACAGGCGCTCGCATCACGGTTCGAACCCCTTCGGGGCACCACCCGGCGTGTAGTGCATCTGGAGCGAAAACAGGCGAGCCGAGTCTTCCCCGCCCCCACCCCACTGGTCGCCCTGGTAGCCCAGGCCCAGCCGCATCCCCGGCACGACCTCATAGCCAACGACCGCGCGCAGATCCGTCAGCCAAGCGCTGCCAAAAGGACGCCCCGGCGCTTTGGCGGCCGCCCACACGGCGGGATACCAACCATAGCTGGTTTCCAGGTGAAAGCGTCCACGCCCCGGACGCCAGGCCAGCAGAGCGACCGGCCCGAAGGCCTGGCGCGTCTGCTCCCAGTCGAGGTCGCTGCCGGTGTAAGGGATGTCATTGTTGTTGGGGACCGTGTTCGACCAGCGATAACCGGCCAGCGCAGCCACTTCCAGATCGGGCGTGGCCAGCGGCGTCAACAGGCCCAAGCGCAGGGCCCCTTGCCAGGTGCTGGGGCGGAAGGCCGGATTGGCGACCCGGTCAAGCCCGCTCACGTCCACCGGGGTTTCATGGTGGGACCCCTCGGCTTCGATCAGCAGCGGCCGCAGTCGAAACCGCAGGCCGACCCGGTAGTCATTGTTGGCCCAGCCCTCGGCCCGCGCGCCCCCGGCCTGCAGCAGCTGCTGCCGCAGCCGATAAGCGAAGATCATGCCCGTGTTGAGGGGCGCCAGGTCCGCCGGGCCCTGGCCCAGCTGATCAGCGGCCAGCATCGGGGAGGCGGGGATGAAGCCTGACACCGCCGTCATCGTGAGCCGCAGCGGAGCGGTGGCGCCGGCCGTGACAGGCACGCTCAAGGGCTCGTACCCCACGGCCGAGACGGTCAGGGTGGCCCCGGCCGCGCGCTCCAGCAACAAACGAAACTGGCCATCCGCCTGGGTGAAGGTGGAACTCACCGCCCCCTCCTGCTGCACCAGCACGCTGGCCAACGGGGCCCCACTGGCCGCATCCACCACCGTCCCTTGCACCGTGGCCGGCAGGCCTGCAGCGGGGCGCGCGGGAGACGGTTTTGGAGGGGCCTCGGCGAAGGCGGCCAGCGGGGCCAGGCCCAACGACAGCAGCGCGTAAAGAGGGGTCAGGCAGCGTTTCATGAGGTTCTCCACGGGCTACCGGTTCTCGATCGTGACGAGCGGGGTCGACGAGGTAAAGGTGTAGACCCGATTGGGCGACACCTTCTCGAAGGCATCGACCCGGATGAAATAGGCTCCAGGGGGCTGCAACACCACCGAGGTCGTCCCGAGCACCGAGATGGTTTGCTGGGTTTCCCAGGTGAAGGACTTGCGTTTCGCATCGTCGGCATCCGTCATCTGGATGGCGGTCCAGCCGGCCAGCGGGTTGGTGCTGGTGTACCAGAGGTAGGTGAAGCGATCCTCGTCGACGCCGCGTGCGTTCAGCTTGAGCGTCACGTTGGCCCCGCGAGGCACCACCGCCTGCGGGGGATCGGTCGTGATCAGCGGGCTCGCGCCCTCGGTCACGGACACGACCGGATCGGTCGTGGTGAAGGTCCGCACGCTGCCGTTGGGCTCCGGCACATCCGCCCGGAAGCTGTAGGTGCCGGCCTCGTTGACGACCAGGTCATTGGTGCGACCCGTTCCGAGCATCGGCACCCAGACGAGCCCGGCGGCCGAGGCGCCGGTGCGGGCGTAGTACCAGGTCACCTGCTTGGCCCCCGGCAGCTCCATGTTCAGCTGCAGCGCCACGCGATCGCCGCGTTCCACCGCCCCCGGCGTCGCACTGATGAGCCCCGTGGCCTCAGAAACGACCACGGCGGCTTCCGGTGAGATGAAGCTGGCCACCGCGCCTGTGGTGGGGGAGAGGACATCGGCCTTGAGATACCAGGACCCGATCGCGGCAGGCAGCCAGTCGAGCGTGGTGCCGGCCCCGGCGATCGCCGACCACGGTCCCTGAGGCGACGCGGCATAGCTCCACGACACACGAGGATTCTCGATCGCCAGTCCGGCCGGCGGCGTGAAGGTGAGCCGCACGGACTGTCCCCGCGTCACGCCACCGCGGGGCGGCGTGGTGGTGATGACGCCCTTGCTCTCGGTCACGAACACGATCGGCGCGCCCGTCACCGTGGTGTAGGCCCGCTGGGTCTTGCGGTCGACCGCGTCGATGCGGACGAAATAGTTGCCCCCCTGCGCCGGGGTCCATTCGGCCTCCTTCTCACGAGAGGGGATGGGCAGCCAGGGCGCCGTGCCTGTCGTCGAATAGGACCAGGTGAACTGGTACTGCTCCGGCGTGGCCGTCGTGTTGGCCCGCAGTTTCACCGGCATCCCGCGCACCAGGAAAGCCGGAGAGGGCTCGACCAGCACGGCCGGATCGCCAAACGGCAGGGGCGAGCCACTTTGCAGGGTGACAATCTGGCTTTCGCGCTCATCCGCGATGAAAACGGCCTCCCAGTTGCCGGCCACATCGGGCTCGAGACGCGCGCCGGACGGGACGGTGAAGGTATAGTGACCGCCCGAGGGACGGCTGACGACCACGCTTTGGCCCCCCACCGCCACCTTCAGGTCACGGGCCTGCCGCACCAGGGCCGGCAGACCCTCCGGCGAGTCGATCGTGACCACGGTGCCGCCGGCCCCTGGTGTCAGGATCGCCCGCACCCCGGCTTCCGGGCCGACCACGGGCCGAGCGGGCGTCGCCAGGGTGTTGATTTCGGACTCGCAGCCGGCCAGCGAGGCCACCAGCAAGCAGGGAATCAGCCATCCAGCCAAGGAGGCTTTCGGTACCACGGAACGACGGGGCGACAGGGCCAGCATGGGCGAACCTCAAAAAGTTTTCACAGCGAAACAATTTAGCAGCATGAATATAAGGTGGCAAGCGCCATCCGGCGAAGCGCCGGCATGTCACCGTCGATCGCAGCAAAATATTTTACATGCAAACTTTTTTTCCCTTACACTGAGGAAGGGAGCCTGGCCCCGATGCCTCTCGTGAAGGAAGCCGTCCGTTGTCCCGTGACGCCGAACACCAAGCTGAAGTGGAAGCTTACGAACACGTGATGTCACGCCTGGTCGGCGCCTACCGCGGCCGCATCACGCGCGTCTGTCGCACGGTCAAGCTCACGCCGCCGCAGCTGTGCGCCCTGGAAACCATCCAGCGGCTCCAGCGAACCAAGATGTCGCCGCTGGCCGAGGAACTGAACCTGTCGATGGGGGCCGCCTCGACCCTGATCGACCGGCTGGTCACCCGCGGCCTGGTGGCCCGCGATGCGGACCCGGTCGACCGACGGGCGGTCTACGTCAGCCTGAGCGCCAGTGGACGCGATGTGCTCGGCGCGGCCTGCGAGGCCAGACGCGGCCTGGTTCGGCAGGTATTTCAGGCGCTTTCCCCGACCGAACGGACCACCCTGATGCAAGGCCTTGGCCTGCTGGCGGATGCCTGGGAACGCGTGACCGAAGGCACGCCGGAGGGCAGCACGGCAGCACCGGACGGGCCGGGCTGCCTGTCGAGCTGAACCACCGGAGCCCCCTCGTTCGGCCAGACCCGCCGTCAGGCGTTTTCCTGCGACGCCGGCATCGACGAAGCCGCACTCCCCCGCGTGCTTCGGGGATCAGGCACGCGCGTCAGGAAGTAGATGCCACCGGCCAGAAACACCAGCTGGGCGGCCAGCGCCACCTGGTAAGCCAGCTTGCCGTGGCTGGCCAGGGCCGCCACCAGCACCCCCCACGTCAGGGGCCCCAGGATCGCCGCAAAGTCGTTGCAGAGCACGAACAGGCCGAAAAACTCGCCGCGCCGCTCAGCCGGCACCAGTTCGGCCAGCAAGGGACGAACGGTGACCAGCACGCCGCCGAAGGCCAGCCCCAGCGCCGGTCCGAGCAGCGTCAGCACAATGGGTGGGTTCTGCACCAGCACCAGGCTCGCAAAGCCTAAGAAGAGAAGCGACAAGACCCCCAACAAGGCCCGCTTGGGGGTGTAGCGGTCGGCCAGCCAGCCCCAGCCCAGCGCGCCGATCAGGGAGGTGGCGACGGTGGTCAGCAAGAAGCGCTGAAGCGAACCCGTCGTCTCGGATAGACCGATCACCTTGACCAGGTAGATGCTCATGAAGTCGCGCACCGTGTTGATCGTGTCGAAGAAAAGAAAGCTGGCCACCAGTAGCATGCCGGCCCCGTACAGGGTCGGGTCCCGCCGCAGTTCGCCCAAGAGCTTGCGCCACGACACGTGATGGTCCGCCGAGGGTGCAGGCGCCCCCCGCGCAGCCTGCGGCTCCGGGGTCAGGAGCAGGGGCAACGACGCCAGCAGGGCCAGCGCCGCCGTGGGCCAGAACACGGCCTGGCTGCCGCCTGCCACCAAACCGCTCACGGGCTTGCCGAAGAGCTGGCCGGTGGCAAAGGCCATCCCGATGGTCACGGCCACCATCGATCCGGTCAGGCCGATCGCCCGCCCATAACCGCTGATCCGACCGACCCGCTCCGGCGGCGCGATGGTGGGCAGCAGCGCGTTGTAGAAGACCGCCGACAGTTGCAGGCCGAGGTTGGCCACCCCGAACAGCAGCAAGCCCACCCACAGCGTGTCGACCAGGCCCAGCGCAAAGCCGCCAGCCACATACACGGCCGTACAGGTGATCAGGAACGGCTTGCGGCGACCGATCCGGTCGGACCAACCGCCCAGCGTCGGCGAGAGTAAGGCCACCACCAGCATCGAACCGGATTTGGCGAGCCCATAGACCAGGTCGGAGGCCCCGTGGTCCTTGACCACCCACAGGGCGAAATAGGTGGAGATGAAATTCATGTAGAACGCCGTGCTGGCGAAATCGTAGAGCGCCCAGGCGTGGATGGGCCAGCGAGGCTGAGGGGTCGACATGGCGGGCTGGGTTCCTCCGACGGACAGGCGTTCGTTTCCCCCTTACCCGTCCCAGGTCCGGACAGCCAACCTGGCGCGGTGATCAGGCGAAAAAATTTCCGGCGGCCGGCTAGCAAGTTTAAGCCGCCTTAAGCGATATCCATAGAAGAGCATAAACAAGCCTTAAGGGCATCACCTCGAGGCGCCCCCGAGCAGGAGGATCCAACGGATGAGTGAGATGAACATCAGCGGCGTCCATCGTGTGGGCCCCTATGCTGGCGTTCGCCGGATCCTCGACCCCCAGCAACCGCCCGCGAGCGTGGCCCCAGCGCCGTCTTGGCCTGGCACGCCTCCGCCGCCGGCCTGGCCGAATCCGGTCACGCCCATGCCGCCGAGCGGGGTCTACCCGAATTTCCCGCCCGTTTCAGCACCCCCGCAGCCGACCTTTCCGACCCGCCCGCCCTTTTCGGGAGCCCCCGCCTACCCGACCCTGCCGAGCTACCCCAGCCGGCCCACCCATCCGACCTATCCCAGTCAGCCCGGCTACCCCTACCCGGGCCCGCAACCCGGCGGTGGCCAATTCTTTCAGGACCTCTGGTTCGGCATCAAGGAACGGAGCTTCGAGGTGGGGCAGTTCCTGCGTCACCCCCTCGACCCGACGCTGCGCCGGCCCTACTGGCGGCCCAATCCCTATGCGCCACGCCGCAGCGGGGAAGTGGTCGGCCGCTGGCTGGTCAACGGCACCCTGATCGTGGGCGCCCTGCTCGCGGGCCGCGCCCTGGTCGGCGGGGTGGGCGGCGGCGGTGCCGGCGTCGGCTTTCGGGGCGGATTGTCCGGTGTCTTTGAGGTCCTCGCCACGCCCTTCCGCTGGCTCGGTCAAGGCCTCAGCGCCCTGGCTCAGGGAGCCGTCAACGTGTTCGGCTTCCTGGGGCGCGGCATCGGGGCGATCGGCAGTGGTTTGCTGAGTGCCGCGGGTGCCGTGGTGCGCGGCATCGGTTCGGTCTTCAGCGGAATCGGCAACGCCATCGGGGGGCTGTTCTCCGCCCTCTTCGGTGGGGCCCGCGTGGGCCTGGGCTGACACCCTTTTTTATCCTCCATCCTCACACACACGCACACACAACCTGAAAGACCTGCGCCACCCTGGTGACGCGGGTCTTTCAGGTTTTTTGCGGTCGCCTTGAGGGTCCCTCGGGCGGGCCGCCCGGTTGTGTCGAATCACACAAGTAAAAACCCCGAAAAACGGCTCCATTTCTGGCTTGTAACCAGGGTCACGAACAGTTCGGGTGCTCCTGAGCTACGATGGCCTCCGGTTTCACCATCCACCAAAGGCTCGCATGAAAAAGGTCTACCGCAACGTCGGAGAAGGGGTGACTCGGCTCTTGGCCGAGGACTTCTGCCATCCAGACTGGCAACGTCTGACGGTGAAAGCGCACCGCATGAGCTTGCAGGGCCAGATCGACGCCTTGCTGGCCGTCGGCCAGCTCGACCGCCAGCAGATCCAGATCCTGCCCCATCAGGTCAATGCGGTCATGACGGCCATCAACAAGATGCACACGCGGGCGATCCTGGCGGACGAGGTGGGTCTGGGCAAGACCATCGAAGCCGGATTGATCCTGAAGGAATACCTGGCCCGCGGCCTGGTGCGACGCGTGCTGATCCTCACGCCGGCGCCACTCACCACGCAGTGGCGGGGCGAGATGCGCTACAAGTTCGGCGAGGAATTCACGGTGGCCGATACCCGCTCCGCGCAGGACGAGGACGGCTTTCGGGGCTTCGACCAGCATGACTTGCTGATTGCCAGTCTCGACACGGCCAAACATCCGGCCAACGCCGAACTGGTGCTGGGCAGACACTGGGATCTGGTCGTGGTGGACGAGGCCCATCGCCTCAAGAACGCCGCCACGCAGAGCTACAAGTTCGTGAAGGCCCTGCACAGCCGGTACATGCTGTTGCTGACGGCCACGCCGGTGCAGAACAGCCTGTTCGAGCTCTACAATCTGGCGGACCTGGTCCAGGGCGGCCTGCTGGGCACTCCGGCCCACTTCCGCAGCACCTTCGTGGAGGATCGCCAGGGCCGTGTGTTGAAGAACGCCGGCAAGCTGGGCGATCTGCTCGGGCGGATCATGGTGCGCCATCGGCGCGCGGACGTGGGCATCACCTTTGCCAACCGGCGGGTCGAGACGGTCCTGCTCGACGGCAGCCCCGATGAGCTGGCCCTGCATCAGGCCGTCGTGGACTTCGTCCGAGGCGCGCACAGTCGCACGAATGCCGATGAGCGCGGCCTCAAAACCCTGACCTACATCCGCTTGTCGCGCATGATGGCGAGCAGTCCGGCCGCCCTGGCTCAGGCCGTGCGTGGCATGCTGGCTGAATGTGCCGATGCCGCCGATGGGGTGGCGCTGCTGAACATCGGCCAGCTGGCGCAGAGCGTGCGCACGCCGGCCAAATGCCAGGCCCTGCTGCGGGTGCTGCGGGAGATCGACGACAAGGCGATCGTCTTCGCCAGCTTCTACGAGACCCAACGCTTCCTGCAAGCCCAGCTGGTGGCGGCCGGCCACGAGGTGGTGCTGTTCTCGGGCCTGATGGGGCAAAGCGAGAAGGATGCCGCTGTGGAGGCCTTCCGCGCCCCAGGCCGTCGCATCCTGGTCTGCACGGATGCCGGCTCTGAAGGCGTCAACCTGCAATTCTGTCACGCGCTGGTGAACTACGACCTGCCGTGGAACCCGATGCGCGTGGAGCAGCGCATCGGCCGGGTGCACCGCATTGGCCAGAAACGCGATGTGGTGGTCGTGAACATGGCCGTGCGCGACACCGTGGAAGAGTACATTCTCGAGCTGCTGAGTCAGAAAATTCAGCTCTTCACGCACGCCGTCGGCGAAACCGACCTGATCCTCAGCCAGTTGCGCGGGGTGGAAACCTTCGAACGGGCCGTGATCGAGGTGATCGCCAAGGCGCGGGAACCGCGGGACCTGCGCTACCAGTTCGAGGCCCTCGGCGAGCAAATGGCGCTTGCCAAACAGGCCGCCGACCAGATCAAAGCCTTCGACGCCCAGACCCTCTCCCTGCTCGACCTCTCCGCCATCGAAGAGGCCGCGCGCGCGTCATGAAAGCAGGACCTTCCGTGTCGACTCCCGCCTCCACGCCATCCGGCACCTACGTCTACCGCGACGGCATCTGGTTCTTTGTTCCCGCGCCGCCGCGTCCGAGCGTGCCGGTCCGCCCCGCGTGAGCGCCACTCCCTGCCCTGAGGAACGTCCATGACCGACTCGTCCATCCGCACCTTCGCCCTGGATTACTACCGCAAGCGTGGCGCCACCGTCGCCCCGCTGGAGCAGGGCCCTGCCGACTCGTATCGGATCACTCCGAAAGAGGGGGCGTCCCTGCGGGTCACCTTCGCCGACGAGCTGCCGGCCGGGGATCGCGAGCAGGCGCCGGTAGCGCTGACGACCACCAGCCCCTCGTGGCGCGCCATCCTGGACGACCTCACAGCCGAGGTGGCCGTGAGCTACCGCTACCTGGTCAGCCAGCCGATCGCCCATCCCGCCCGGACGCTGACCCAGGCGATGCCATCCGGCTGGCAGGTCACCAAGGCGCGTTTGCTCCGGGTGGAGAACCGCACGGCCCTTGGCTTGAGCCATCGCGTCACCTTCGATGCGCCAGCCCTCAGCGCGCGTCGGGAAGTGATGCATCATCACCTGTGGGACATCGCGCTCAACGAGCGCGTCACCGCGCTGGAGCCGTTCCTTTACGAGACGCCCACGCTGATGATCCGGCCGGAGGTCTTCCCGACGGAAGCCACGGTGCGGGCCCTGCTCGGACGCTCCCTGAACCAGATCGACCTGGACACCGACCACCGCGGCGCGGAACTGGAAGGCGAACTGGGGGCCATGCTCGCGGAGACGGAAAGCCGCACCAACCAGTACTACGAACAGCAGATGGGCCAGGTGCTGCAACGCGAAACGAGTCTGCAGGAGCGTTGCGAACAGACCCGCCGAAAACTGGCCGAAGCCCGCACCCCTGACGTGCTGGCGCGCTGCCAGCAAGACCTGAACAGCCAGCAGGCGCAACTGGCACACGCCCGGGAGCAGCGTGACGGCGCCTTGCAGGCCATCAGCCAGGCCTGTGAGCAGAAGCTCGCCCACGAACGGGAGCGCCACGAACTGACGGCGGTGACCGACCTGGTGTCGATCTGTCACGCCTCGTATGACGTGCTGACCTACGACGCAGATGTCCTCACGGCCGAGGGGGAGTCCGTCACGCTGCAGCTGCAATACTGGCCGGTCAGCAAGCAACTGCACCTGCCGCCCTGCTCCCGCTGCAACGAACCCCTGCAAGGCGGGCGTACCACGCCCGAGGGCGGTTGGATCTGCCAGACCTGCCTGCAGGCCTGTCCCGGCTGCGAGGAGGTCGTCCACGCGGAAGGAAGCTGGGGAACCTGCGCGGCCAGCGGGGTGACACGCTGCAGCGGATGCCTGACCCATTGTGCCGCTTGCGATGCCACGGTCAGCCTCGAACTGGCCAGGCCGAGCGGTCCCTACGAGCGGGCCGTGTGTCCCCGCTGCATCAGCATCTGCACGGACTGCGGCGAGACGAGCTGCGCGGGGCATCCTGTGCCGCTCTCCGTCCCCCCCGCCGCCGCGGAAGTCGCCGCGCCCCCGATGGCCGAACCGGCGATCGCCCAGGCGCTCCCGCAGCCCACCGGCGTCGAACCGGCGATCGCCCAGGCGCTCCCGCAGCCTGCCGGCGCCGAACCGGCGATCGCCCAGGCGCTCCCGCAGCCCACCGGCGCCGAACCGGCGATCGCCCGGGCGCTCCCGCAGCCTGTCGGCGTCGAACCGGCGATCGCCCAGGTGCTCCCGCAGCCTGTCGGCGCCGAACCGGCGATCGCCCAGGCGCTCCCGCAGCCTGTCGGCGCCGAACCGGCGATCGTGTCGCTGCCTGCTGGCGAGGTCAAGTCGACCGGGACCCTCGAAGCGCCTCCCCACATCGACGAGACGCCCGACCCGCGCTTCGATGCGCCTGCGCCGGCGGCCTTGCGCCAGACGATTGCCTTCAGCCCGAGCCGCGTCAGCGACGAAGCCCGGGAGGATCAGACGCTGGCGGCCCTGTTCAAGACGGTGGTGGGCGCGGTGACGCCTGTCGCGGCGGCCCCCGCCGAAGCGTCCCGCCCGACAGGGGTGGATCTCGGCACGCTGCACGCCTGCCCCAGCTGTGAACACCCGAGCGCGGGGCACGATCTGACGCCCTGTGGCACGTGTGGGGTGCCCACCTGTCAGCGCTGCATCCACGGCCCGCTGGCCCCTTGCCCGGCCTGCGAGAGCCTGGCGCCGACGGTGGCCTCCGACCCACGCCTGCAGCCGATCCTGGCCCGCTTCCCGGAACTGCGCCGCGGCAATCGCACCTGGGAGGTCTCCGTGACCGGCGCCTTCGTGGTCGCCCACTGGTCGAAGTGGGGCACCTGGGGAATGGTCACCTACCGCCAGGCACACGCCGCTGAGCCGGCCGAGATCGTCGCGGCTTTCCGCTGCGGCCACCTGGACTCGCTGCGGCAGATGCTGCCGTTGAAGAGGAAGCACGCATGAAATCGAACGAGACTGAACGCCTGCTGGGCCTGCTGGCCGAAGCCAACCCCAAGAGCATCTTTCTCGAGGTGGCCTTTCTGGAATCCTGGATGGCCTACCACCAGCGTCGCCAGGCTCTGATTCCGCTGGAGATGCTGCGCAAGGCCCTGCCGTTTCTGGAAGACGAGTTCCGCTGGCGCCCCAGGCCGGTCTGGACGGCCGGCGCCGCCAGGCCCGCCTGGGCCAGCCTGGCCACTGCGATCGCCACGCTCGGCATGCTGCTCACCACCCGCTGACGCGAGCACGTGGCCGACGACGGGCGCCCGCATCCCTATCTCGGCACCGACCTCGCGCCGGAAGCCTATTATCGCGCCTGCGCGGACGCCTACGACAACCCGCATGCCGACGGCATCGCCCGGATCCTGAAGGAACTGGCCCCGCCGCTGAGCGGGTGCGTGCTGGACCTCGGCTGCGGCGATGGGCTCGTCACCAAGTTACTGGCCCACCAGCCGGAACTCCGCTGCGTGGGCGTGGACCGGTCGGCCGAGATGGTGGCTCGCTACGTCCGAGAAACCGGCTGTTCGGCGAGTGTAGGCTGCTTCGGGGAGCCGCTGCCGGCCGCCGATTGGATCGTGGCCTCCTATGCCCTCCATCTGGCCACCCCTCAAGAGCAGGCCACGATGTGGTGGCGCATGCACGAGGCGGGCGCCCACGGTGTGGTGGTCATCAGTCCGTTCAAAGGCCGCCCGGCCGACCCGGCCCATTACTATCGTCTGGAGCGCCAGCTTCAAGGCCTCTATGGCCCTCACCGCAAGACGCTCTACGCCAAGTGGTACGCGCGGCGCTGAACGTCCTGAGGGGGATCCGCGCGTGAACGCAACGGCCTGGCGTCGAACGAGTTGCCAGCCGGGTTGAGCCCACCGGTCGAAACGACCGGAGAAGGCTCAGACCAGCATCGGAATGCCCTTCTTCTGAAGCAGGGCCAGAATGTCCCCGATCACCGTGCCGGCACGTTCCGTGTTCTCGGCAAACAACACGCGATGCGGCAAGCGCAGCGTCTGCAGGTGGTCCAGGAAGGCGTTATGGAGGCCCATGCGAGTCTCCTCATCCTCGATGCGCACCCCGTTGTTGCGCAGGATCACGTTGTCCGGGTGGAAGAGGTACACCATGTCATAGCCGCTCGTGAGCCGATCGATGTCGGCTTGCAGGCTGGCCATCGACTCCATCCCGAAGAGCTTCTCATAGACGTTGATCGAATAAGCCCCGCGGTCGATGAAGACGATGTCGCAATGACGATGCTCGGCCTCTCGCTCGGTCATCATGTCGAGGATCGTGCGCTGGGTCGCCAGGGCACCGCGGTTGATGTCGGGATGCGCCTCGAACAGGTCCCAGGCCGCTTCCTTGACGAAACCGACCTTGAAGGTGGGCAAGTTGAACATCTGGCGCAGGTTGTTGCTCATCGCAAAAAACTGACGAATCGCTTCGAGCGTCTTCGATTTGCCCGTGCCGGGCGCGCCGTCGAATACCACCTTGACCAAGCTCATGCCCTCTCCTCAGCAAACAGCGGTGTACCGCCTCCCCACTATACCGGATCCCCGCTGAACTTGCCTGGCCGATGACGCCCCCCGACACGCCTTGGAAAGAGCTCACAACGCGGGCGCGAGGCGTCCGGCCTCACCTGGGTATATGGGGCTCGGCGTGACCGTATCGACCTGACGGAGGTTTCCATGGCGCTCTGCCCGCGTTGCCGCATTCCCCTGAAAACCCACACCATCACCACGGACGTCGAAAAATGGCAAGTCGAGGTGGATGTCTGCAGCAACCGCTGCGGCGGGGTCTGGCTGGAAGCGCACGACTTCGAGGCTGACCGCCGGGCCAACATCCTGCTCGACCTGGAGGTCGTCCAGCTCAACACGCCCAAGCAAAGCCTGCCCCCAGGCAGCACCGAGGGACCCGCGACCTGCCCGGCCTGCAAGGTCCCGTTGGAGCGCTTCAACTGGAACAACCAGGGCATCATGATCGACACCTGCAAGCGCTGCAAAGGGCGCTGGTTCGACGGCGGAGAAGTGCGCACCATTTACAACATTCTCAAGTATCGCTGACGGGCAGGGCCCGCACCGGCACCCTCGCCCTGAGCAATCGGCCCAGCAGTGTCCGGCCAGCGCGGCCGCCCGAAGCTCAGCGCGGCTTGCGCCGCTGGCGGGCGATCCAGTGCTGAAGCTGATCACGCCCATTCTGCGCGCGCCGCGTGAGGTTGTAGACCAGGTTCTCCAGGCCGGTCGCGAGCCCCTTGGTGGCCGGATGTTGCCGAAACTGGTCATACGACTGGGAATCAAACACACGCTGCAGGGCCACGGGCGCTCGCGGCCGGGTGGTTTTCAGGGTGTCCAGCCGTGTGGCGAGATCGCCCCAGGCCTCCTTGACCCGGTGAGCCAGGACGGCACTGCGATCGCCGACCTCCCCCAGCACGCGGCGCGTGGCCTCGCCCTGCACGGCCCCTGCCGTCACCGTCTCCAGCGAGTCCGTGTGTTCGACGGCCAGGTTGACGAGTTGCAGCCCCGCGGAAGCCAGCTGCGCCCCGAAATTCACCGGCGGCGGCGTGACCGCTCCGACGAGTTCGGCCAGATTGGCCGTCAGCGAGGTGGTGGCCAGCATCCGCTCCTTGTGGCTGAGGTCGGACCACTGCTTCAAGCGTTCGAGGTTGGCAGCGGACTCCTTGGCCGCCAGCGAAAGGGCCGTGATGGGGTCGAGGTTGCTGACCAGCACGCGCTTCCCGACGTCGGCGCCCAGCCGCACGACCCCGTCCGCCCCCGGCACCATGTCCGTCACGCGGGCCGTCAGGGCTTGCAGCCGGGCCGGCAGGGCCGCGTCCTCGATCACGGCGATCGCCTGACGCAAAGCGACCACCCCCTCCTGCCCCAGCGCGTTGGCCACCAGGCGATCCAGCTTCTCGCCGGTGGCGGGCGGCGCCCCCGCTCCCGCTCCGGCCGCGTTTCGCCGCAGTTCCAGATGGCGGGCGCGCACATCCGGTTTGGGTTTGAGGCCCCCGGTGCTGACCCGCCCCAGGGGGCCCGTCGCGGCGCGGGGGTTGGCTGGTTTCGCCGGCGAGGCGAGCCGTTTGGTCCCTTCCCGGGGAGGCGACAGGGGAGGCGACAGGGGCGACGCCTCCGGCGCAGCAGCCGGTGGAGCGGCCTCGCGGGCGAGGGCCTCCCGACCGGCAAACATCTGGGCCAGATGGGCAATCTTCAACTGACGGGCGCGCAGGGCCTCGCCATCCAGCGACTTGAGGTCGCCCAGCGAGTCCGGCTTGCGCGGCGTCGGGGCCTCGACCGCCGGGGGCAACTCGGCCAGCGGCGGAGGCGTCGGCACGACGGGGCGCTCCTTGAAAAAAGCCGCCACGACCGAGGGAGCGATGTTGTCCAGGCCACCCGAACGGCGATCGCCCCCCAGCGCCGGTGAGGGTGCTGAGGGGGCGTGGTCCCGGGCGTTGGAATCAGGAGAGGGCCGGTCGGTCATGCCTGGTCCAAGCGAATGCCCGCCCGTCAATCCGGGAGGCTTTCCGATGCGGAGGAATCAGTCGTCCCGGCCCGACATCAGGCCGAACAGCTGCAGGATCGACTGGAACAGCCCGATGAAGTTGATGAACATGCCCAGCGCAGCGCCCATCCAGTCCGCATCGTCATAGTAGTTGCGGATGACGTTCATCTGATACACGGTGAAGGCAGAGAAAATACCGACGCCGCCCAGCGCGAGAATCAGCGACAGCACGCTGGAGTGAAAGAAGATGTTGAACAGGCCCGCCACGAACAGGGCCAGCACGGCGATGAACAGGAAGCCGCCCATGTTGGCGAAGTCGCGCTTGGTGGTGGCCCCGTAGAGGGACAATCCGCCAAAGGTCACGGCCGTCACGGTAAGGGCCTGCGCAATCACCGGCAGACCGCCGCGCAGGCCGGCCCAGGCCAGCAGAGGCACCAAGGTCGCACCGGACAGGGCCGCGTAAAGGAAAAAGAGCACCCGGTTGAGGCCTTCCTTGCGTTGCCACATCCCGGAGGTGAAGACCAGGGCCAGCTCGGCCACCACCGCTGCGATCAGCAAAGGCATGGCAATGGCGGGAGCCGTTTTGAGCACGGTGAAACCACCGTAAACGCCGGCAGCGGCCACCAGCAGGCCCATTCCGAAGGCGGGCATGACCTTGGTGGTGAAGGTCTGCTTGCTCATGGCCCCCCAGCTGGAAGCCGGCAGGGTGCCGATATGACGCGCGCGATCCATCTCGAACGACATGGGGCGTGTGCTCCTTTCAATACGACGCATTTCCTTCCATCCGAAGCGGATGGACTGTTGTCATTGTACCCGGTTTTTGACGGGTGGCAGGTGGCTGGAGCACCCCTCACGGCAGATCTGCCCTCGCTCACTTCGCCCACAGACGCCTGCCCCAAAGGCCCACAAGGCCTTGTGCAAACGGCTACAAGCCAGCGGGCTGCTCCGTGTTATGATCACCCGCGATGACTGCCGCCAAAATTCTGGTCACGGGCGCCGGGGGCTTGCTGGCCGCTGACCTCATTCCCGTGCTGCGGGCCGCCGGTCACCCGGTGCTGGCCTGTACCCGGGCCGACCTCGACGTGACCGATCCGCACGCCGTTCAGGCGAAGCTCGCCACGGAGCAGCCTCCCATCGTGGTTCACTGTGCCGCTTACACGCAGGTGGACGCCGCGGAGCGAGCCCCGGAGGAAGCCTGGCGCATCAATGCCGAGGCCACCCGCACGCTGGCCCGGGCCTGTCGGGAACAGGGGGCGACCCTGGCCTATCTCAGCACCGATTACGTCTTTGATGGCGAAGCCTCGCAGCCCTACCCCATCGATGCGCCCACCGGCCCCCTGAGTGCTTACGGGCGCAGCAAGCTGGGCGGCGAGGAAGCCGTCCGGCAAAGCCTGGAGGCGCATTTCATCATCCGCACCGCCTGGCTGTACGGCGCGGGCGGCGGCAACTTCGTCGACACGATGCGGCGGCTGGGACGGGGACGAGAGGTGGTGCGGGTGGTCGATGACCAGTTCGGCAGCCCGACGTGGAGCCACGACCTGGCGATCGCCCTGGCCGCGCTGCTGAAGAGCGGACGCCACGGCACCTACCACGCCACCGGGACGGGCACCTGCTCCTGGTTCACGCTGGCCCAGCGGGTGTTCCAGCTGGAACACCTGCCGGCCCCGCTCGAAGCGATCGACACGGCCCGCATGGCGCGTCCGGCGCCCCGACCGCGCTACTCGGTGCTGGATCCCAGCTCGCTGGCCCTGGCCGGCGTGGCCGCACTCCCCCCCTGGGAGGAGAGCCTGGCCCGCTACCTGGCCACCCAACCCTTCGGCGGAGCCTGATCGCGACAGCGAGGCCCCGGCCTGTCAGGTAGTGCCGCCATCGGCAGGCGGGGGCAAGGGCCGCACCTTGCCCTTGTTGCCTTCGAGCGCCTGCATGTAAGCCGTCTTGTCGCGCACGGCGCTGGCCAGTTCGTCTTGCAACTGCTTGTAATCGCGCGTCATCTCGTCCAGGCGCTTCTGCAGATCGGTCATCTGTTCGCCCTTGGCCGCCTTTTCGGCCTTTTCGAGCTTGGTGACGGCGGTCTTGGCCTTGCGCAGATCCTTGCCGGTCGTCGCCAGGCGAATCTCGGCCTCCTTGCGCAGGGCCCGCTCCTCGCCCAGCTCCTTGAACAGCCGCGCCACCTCGCGCTCGGAGTTGGCCAGCAACGCCGTCATCTCAGCGACCCGCTCATCCACCCCCTGATTCATCTGACGCGCCTGCGCCAGTTCCGCTTGCAGACTGTAAAGTTCCTGTGAAGCGCGCTGCTTCAAGGTTTCGTAAGCCGCGAGGGCGCGCTGCTGGTCCTGCTCGCGCAGGCTCATGAGGCGCTGCGTTTCCTGTTCACGCGCCTCGGCCAGCTGCTGCAACTCGTGGTCCCGCGCGGCCAGATGCTGGTCCTGGGTGGCCAGCCGGGTTTTCACGCTGGCAAGCTCCTGGCGCAGGTGTTTCATCTCGGCCTGATGCGTCTCTTCGCGCTGCGCCAGCACCATGGCCGCTTCCAGCTGGCGCTTGAGTTCCGTCAGCGCCGCCTGCTGGGAATCGACCACGCCGCGCTGCTCCTGGAGCTGCTGCTGCGACTTGATGGCCGTCAGGCGATGGGTATTGAGCTCCTGCCGCCAGGCCAGGCGCTCGGCCGACAGGTCGTCGATGCGGTTGAGGGCATACTGCAGCTGGCCCTGCATGTCGCGCGCCAGAATCTCGTGCAGCTGTTTCTGATGGTCGATGTAGCCACGCAGCTTGGCGTTCTCGGCCTTGAGCCCCTGAAACTTGCCGGCGAACTGGTTGAGCGTCTGCTTGAGGACATCGAAGAGCGACTGCGCCAGCTGCCCACGCTCGTCCTGGACCGCGCGCGAGATCTGCTGCCACTGCACCAGATGCGCGTCTCGTTCGTGCAGCGCGCGGTTCAGCGTCTGGATGTGGTCGATCAGCTTGCGAAGTTGCTGATCGTAGGCGCTGGACATGAGGCGGACGAGGGCTCCCGGGGTTGGCCGTCGGCAGCGCCGCAAAGCGGCGTAACGAGGGTTTCACGAAATCGTGACGCCCACCACCGACAGCAAAGGTGGCTTGCCGGGGGTTATTGTAGCACAAGGGCTTCCGGGATTTGTCGACGAAAGAAAAGGGTCCCGCAGCGTGCAGCGCGGGACCCCAGCTCAGTGGGTCGCGAAAGCCGGCCTGGCCGGCCCCTCAGGCGTCAGTCGAGCTTCTCCACCAGGCCATAGGCATCGCCTTGCGGATCACTCCGGTCCGACGCCCCGAAGTGGAAGGTCGCAGCCTGACGGCCCACCCGCACCAGGCGCATGACCTTCTCGTAGCCCGGCGCCTCGACCGTGAGGGTGCCGCGCAGGCGAGCCGGCACCTTGTCGAAGGTGTAGTTGCTGGAGCTGTCGAGCTTGGCCTCCTGCTTGAAGGGGCCCTGGTCCGATTCCCCCTCCAGCCGCACCACGCCGGCGGGCGGGAGCTGCACCTTGGCCTGCGGGGCGCGCACCTTGCCGCCCACGCTGACAAAGACGGCTGCCGGGGCTTCCTGCAAGCGCTTGACCAGCGCAAACTGAGGCGCAAGCGGGTCTTCGCGGGTGGCCTTGCCACCGAAGTGCGCATAACCCCCATCCCCAGCTGCCACCGGCGGAAGCGTGCGCACCACCGGGAGATAGTCCGGGTGAGAGACGGTCAATTCGACGGCCTCATCGGCCGGGACGGCCTCGAAGGAGTAGGCCCCTCGCTCGGCGGAGGTCCGCGTCTGGAGCTTGACCGCCTGGGCCCCCAGGCTCAGGAGCGTCACCGCGGCGTCCGGCACCAGCTTGCCGGTGAGGTCGTAGATCTCCCCCTTCAGGCGGGCGGGCTCCTGCTTCAGCACCGGCGCCTTGGCCGCCAGCGGATAGCGGTGGCCGAGCGGGTCGGTGTCGGTACGCGTGCCACCGAAGTTGAGCGTCGCAAAGCCGGGCTGCCCGCAATCCTGGAAGGTGGCCAGCGGGGTCACGAAGCGACGCCGCGACTCGCCCGAAGGGACGTGTCGCACCGTTACTTCCAGGCGCACGCCGGCCGGCGCGTCCGGCACCTCGAAGCGCCCATCGACCACGGTCACGTCGCGCAGGAAGCCGAAGTCCCGCGAGGCCACGCGCACCTCGACCTCGTCCCGGAAAGGCACGCCCTGCTCGTCAAACACGTGCCCGCTCAACACGACCGTCTGGCTAGGCCCGGGCACGCAAGGCACGGGGAACCAGGGCTCGCTCACGGGCGGCCAATCCGGTTGCGGCTCCACCGCGATCGGGGGTTCCGGCGGCGGCGGGGGGGAGACCGGGCCTTCACCGTCCAGGAAGGCCTGCGCCAGTTCCGGGTAGCCGGTTTGCAGGCACTCCCAGGCCGTCATCCGGCGCTTGGCCAGCGGCGGCGTCAGCTTCAAGCGATAGGTTCCTTCACTGGCGCTCGTTGAACCAGGCGCTCCCATGGCCCCCCCCGCCGTCCCAACCATCGGCACTCCGCCTGATTGCGTGTAAATCTCGCGCAGGCGCCCCCGCACGGCGGCGCCATCGGGCAGGCTGCGGAATTCCGCCGGCGCACGCAGCCCCGCGAACTCGCCGTAAAGGTTGAGCGAGGCCGCGTCGCAGCCGGGCGGCGGCGGATAGATCATCGGACACACGCGATCGCTGCCGGCCGGAATCACGAACGACGGGCTATCGGGCCCGAAGCGTTCGCAGCCATCCGTCCCGCTGATGGTCACGGGCGGTTTGGGCACATCAGGACGGTCCACGTTGACCAGCGGGTTG
>JAYKJB010000114.1 GCA_035285325.1 Candidatus Sericytochromatia bacterium | reverse complement strand
TCGAACACCTGCACCCGATGATTGAGGGTGTCCGCCACGAAGACATAGCCGGAACGGTCCACCGTCAGGTCGCGCGGCACGCTGAATTCTCCGGGGCCACTGCCGCGTCGCCCGAAACTCGAGACGGATTTACCACGGCTGTCGAAGGTCTGAACCTTGCACTGGCCATAGTCGAGCACATACAGCACATACTTGGGGCCCACACACACGCCAGAGGGTGACTGCATCTCACCATTCACGCCGAAGTTCGCCATAAAAGCCTGATTGGGACTGTACATCACCACCCGGTGTCCGTTGGGTTCGGAAACATAGATGGTGCCATTGCCCGAGATGGCGATGCGCCCCGGTATGGCCGTCGGCTCATTTTGATTCCGGCGCCGGTCCCAGACCGACAGTTGCTTGCCATCCGGATCCAGCACGTAGATGCGATAGTCCAACTCATCGACGACATAAATCCGACCGCTCTGAGGGGCGATCGTCATCGACCGGGGAAAGCGGAAGCTTTCCTTGCCCATCGCCGGGCGAATGTCCCGCAGATGCTTCCCTTGAGGGTCAAACACCTGAATGCGTCCGTTCTCCGTGTCTGCGACGTACAGGCAGCCCCGTGCGTCGATGGTCAGGCCGCGGGGCTGCTGAAACTCTCCCGGATTGAAGCCGGAGGTCCCGAAGGCAAACAAGAAGCGGGCGCCGATCACCGGTCGCAAGCGCAAGGCCCCGGTATTCGGCCCGGGCGCCCGGCCCGCTGTACCCGGCGGACCAAAGCCTGGGGCGCCCCCCCCCGCCGCTGGACGGGGTGACGCGAAGGGAGAAAGCCCACCGGTTCCACGTCCCGCTGGCGGGGGTGGGGGCGAGACCACGATCCCGCCCACCCCACGGGTGGGCGCGGGAGGTGGGGTCAGCCCGCCGGGACGATTGGCCGCGCCGGCCGGCGCCCCCGGCTGGGTCGGTTGAGGCGGAGGAGACTGCAAGCGACCACATTTGGGGCAGGCCCCTCGCCCGCCAGGGATGCCCGTGCCACAAAAGCGGCAGGCCACCACGTTCAATTGAACCGGCCGCCCGGGAGGTGTCCCCGCGGCATCCTGACGCTGCGAACTTTGGAGGGCCTGGGCCATCTCGGCGGCGCGCTGGAAGCGCTCGTCGGGACTCTTGCGCAACGAGCGCATGATGACGGCGTCCAGACGCGGTGGGATGTTGGGGTTCATCTGACGAGGAGAGACCGGCTCCTCGCTCATGATCTTCATGATGGTGCCCCCGACGTTGCCGGCATCGAAGGGGGTCCGCAGGGTCAGCATCTCGTAGATCATGGCACCTAGCGAGAAGAGGTCAGAACGCCCATCGACGAGCCTGGAATCGCAAAGCTGCTCAGGGGAGATGTAGGCGATCGTCCCCAGCGTCGTTCCCGCCTGCGTCAGCTTCGAGACCTCCCCCACGTGACGAGCCACACCAAAATCCATCAACTTGATCTTGCCGTTATCGAGCAACAACACGTTGTCAGGCTTGATGTCTCGATGAACGATCTGGTGAGCATGCGCGTACTCAAGAGCGGCGCAGACCTGGGAGGCGATGTCGATGGTCTGCTCGATCGTGAAGGCCTTGCGCTGATCGATGTAGTGCTGGAGGCTCTTGCCCTCGAGGAACTCCATCACCATGTAGTGCGCGTCCCCGTCGCGCACGTATTCATAGACGCTGACAATCGCGGGATGTTGCAGTTTGGCCGCGGCCAACGCCTCGCGCTGAAAACGGGCCACCACGTTTTCGGCCTCGTCCGCCATCATGGCCTGCCCGGCCAGCGACAGCTCCTTGATCGCGACCTTGCGGCTCAGCCGCCGATCCTGAGCGAGGTAGACAACGCCCATGCCGCCGCGACCGATCTCTTTGATAATTTCATAGTTATCGCCGAGAAGCCGATTCACGAAGGGCTCCCCTCATCCCGATGAAACAACGTCAGCCTGTTCTGACCCAATTGGCACCTCTCGCCACTCGCAGCGCAGACGGATGCGCCTAGTCGTCGTTGAAGACCAGAACGACCGAAATGTTGTCCGAGCCGCCGCGCTCGAGGGCCAGTTGGACCAGATCATGACAGGTCTGCTGGGGGTCCTGCGACGAAACCACATACTGCAGCATCTCATCGTCAGACACGAGTCCCGACAGGCCGTCGGAGCAGATCAGGAGGCGATCGCCTGGCTTCAACTCCCGCTGCTGGGTGTCTGCCTCCAGATCAACCTGCATCCCCAAACAGCGGGTGATCACGTTGCGATAGGGATGGCGAGCGGCTTCCTGAGGGGTGATGGCACGTGCCCGCACGAGTTGGGCCACGATGGAGTGATCATCGGTGATCTGGTCGATCCGGCGATGCCGGATCAGATAGGCCCGAGAGTCTCCCACGTGCCCCACGTACATCAGGTCATCCTTGGTGACGATGACGGTGGCGGTGGTACCCATGCCGCGCATGGAGGCATCTTCCATGGACGCGTTGATGATCTGACGGTTGGCTTCCTGAATGGCCCCCTGAATCTCATCGATGAGCTGCCCGTTGGTGGCCTGCTGCGTGGCCTGGGTCAGGTGGCCGGAGATAATCTGAACAGCCGTCTGGCTGGCTTTTTCGCCCGCTGCATGGCCGCCCATGCCGTCGGCCACCATGAACAAACCGAGCTCTTTGTCGGCGAACAGGTAGTCTTGATTGATCTCCCGGACCTTGCCAATGTCCGTCAGGTAGCCGACTCGCAAGCGTTTCCACCTTTCCTGTCGAGAAGACCTCCGAGTGTGGCCCGGATGGAATCCACGGTTCTGTGCGTTCCGTACCCAGCCGGCGCCCAAGCCGAACGCCTTCTCAACGATAATTTGCCCGGGTTTGTAGGGCCGTCATCAGTTGATCGGGGCCTACCAAGTCCAATTCGAGTAGCACTTGAGCCAAGCTGTCGCCGGTCTCGTGCTGCCGGTTCAGGACATTTTGCAACTGAGACTGATCCAAGATGCCCGCTTCCATGAGGATGGCAGCGAGAAGGGGCACTCCCTCTGGCACCAGCGAGCGAATTTCCTGGTGATATCCAGAATGGCCGCCATGGCCATCTTGCGCCCCGTAGTAGGCGTCGGACTCGACATGGGAATAGCTAAATTCGCCCACGTGAAATGCTCCTGCGACGCCCCCGGGTTGCGCTGGCACCAGCCAACCTCACCCGCGATGGGCAGTATGCCACGTCGTGGCGGCCGATTCAAGCGTTCGGAGGGGCCGGAGGCTCGTCTTTCAGAGGGGCGCCGCCCTCCCCAGCATCCGAATCATCGTCCGTCATCACGACGGGGGCGACCCCTGCCACCCGTTCGTCGTCCCCGAGGCGCTGCAAGCGAGTCCCCTGGGCGCTGCGTCCTGTTTGCCGAACCTCCCGCACCGCCTGCCTGATCACGACCCCGTTGGTGGTCACGATCACGACTTCCTCGTTCTCCGTCACGACCAGGATGGCGGCCACCTTGCCCTGACGGTTGACGTTGAGTTTCACGTTGATCAAGCCCAGGCCGCCCCGATTCTGGAGTCGGTATTCCTCGATCGGGGTCCGCTTGCCGAAGCCATCCGTCGTCACCACCAGCACATCGGCCCCTGGCGAGCAGATGTCCATGCTGACCACCCGGTCTTCCGGTCGCAAGCTGATCGCCTTGACGCCACGGGCCGTTCGCCCGAGCGGGCGGAGTTCTTCTTCCGGGAAGTGGATGGCCATCCCCTCAAGCGTCCCGATGATGATGCTCTGACCGCCATCCGTCATCCGCACCCAGCCCAGTGCATCTCCCTCATCGAGGGCCACCGCAATCAAACCGTTGCGCCGGATGTTACTGAAAGCAGACAGCTCGGTCTTCTTGATCACGCCTTGCTTGGTCAGCATCACCAGGAACTTGCCGTCATCGAAAGACTGGACAGGCACCACCGCCGTCACCTGCTCATCACCCGAGAGTTGAAGCAGGTTGACGATGTTCATGCCCTTGGCCTGACGCGACGCCTCGGGAAGTTCGTGAACCTTGAGCCGATAAACAATGCCACGGTCACTGAAGAACAGCACATCCTGATGCGTCGAACTCACGAAGAAGTGACGAATGAAATCGTTTTCCCGCGTCTGCATTCCGCCGATGCCACGTCCGCCCCGCCGTTGCTTGGCAAAGGTGTCGAGACTCAAGCGCTTCACATAGCCCTGGTCCGTGATGAAGATGGCCATGGGCTCGTCGGGAATCAGGTCCTCGGTGGAGAGTTCTCCATCGCTGTGCTCGATCTGCGTGCGCCGTTCGTCACCGTACTTGTCCCGCACGGCGGCCAGTTCAGCCTTGATCACGCCGAGCAACTTGGCGTGGTCTTCGAGAATGGACTTGAGGTCTGCGATTCGTTTGGCCAGTTCCGCACGTTCTGCTTCCAGTTTGGCGCGCTCGAGGCCGGTCAGGCGGCGCAACTGCATATCGAGAATCGCGTTGCACTGGGCCTCACTCAGATCGAAGCGAGCCATCAGAGCCTGGCGAGCCGTCTCCGTGCTGTCTGCGGCCCGGATGATGCGCACCACCTCATCCAGGTGTTCTTGAGCCTTGAGCAGACCCAACACGATGTGCTCGCGGGCCTGAGCTTTGTTGAGGTCGAAACGGGTCCGCCGCGTCACCACCTCGATGCGATGGTCGATGTAGGCCTGAAGCATGTCCCGCAGGTCCATGATGCGGGGACGATTGCGATCCAGCGCCAGAAAAATCACGGAGAAATTCTGCTGCATCGGCGTGGCGCGATAGAGGTTGTTGAGCACGACCTGCGGCACGGCGTCGCGTTTGAGTTCGATCACGCCCCGCATGCCCGAGCGGTCGCTCTCGTTGCGCAAATCGCTAATGCCATCGATCTTCTTGTCTTTGACCAGTTCAGCAATCTTCTCGAACAGCGGGTCCATACCGACCATGTAAGGCAGCGCCGTGATGACGATCGCCTGGCGGCCATTGCGCCCTATTTCGACCTCCGTGTTGGCGCGAACCGTGACACTGCCCCGTCCGGTGGTGTAGGCGTCGACGATGCCCCGGGTTCCCATGATCGTTCCCCCACCAGGGAAGTCAGGCCCCTTGACGTGCCGCATCAGGTCAGCGGCCGTCAGTTGCGGATCCTCGATCAGGGCCACTGTCCCATCGATGATCTCCCGCAAGTTATGAGGCGGGATGTTGGTGGCCATGCCGACCGCAATCCCCGTCGAGCCATTGACGAGCAAGTTGGGAAAGCGGGCCGGCATCACGGTCGGTTCTTCCGTGGTGCCATCGAAGTTCGGGACGAAGTCGACCGTGTCCGAATCGATATCGGCCAACAGTTCCCCGGCAAGCCGGCTCAGACGGGCTTCGGTGTAACGGTAAGCGGCAGCCGGGTCCCCGTCCACCGAGCCAAAGTTTCCGTGGCCATCCACCAGGGGGTAGCGCGAAGCGAAATCTTGCGCCAACCTCACCATCGCGTCATACACGGAACTATCGCCGTGGGGATGATACTTACCGAGCACATCGCCCACGACCGTCGCGGACTTCCGGTGCTTGCGTTCAGCCGTCAGGTTGTTCTCGGACATCGAAAAGAGAATGCGCCGATGAACAGGTTTCAGGCCGTCTCGCACGTCCGGAAGGGCCCGCCCGACGATGACGCTCATCGCATAGTCCAGGTAGGACTGCTTCAACTCGTCTCGCAGATTGATAGGCGTGATTTTTTCCGAGTTGAGGGGCGGCAGTGAAGTCAAAGCGACCTCCAGGCAAGGTGGCCCGAATCAGACGGCAGGGGGCAACGCCTGATCATAACACGATGGGCGGTCTTGGGGGGGCGCCGCCGCCTGAAAGATGAGCGCGTTTCACTCCTGATGAGGTCCGGCGTCGTGCGAGACCGGAGCCTGGCCCAGCACGGGGGCATAGGGGTCAGGCTGCTGAGGCACTGGCAGCGAGGCAAAGAAATCGTGCAGGGCTTCCGAACTGTTGAGACGCGGGCACGGCGGAAGCGCCCGCAGAATCGTGCGCCCGTAGGACTTGGTCTGTAACCGCGCATCCAGAATGGCCACGGCCCCCTGGTCGGTCGCCGTGCGAATCAAACGCCCGAATCCCTGCTGCAACTTGAGAATCGCCTCGGGTAACGTGTAATCGCGAAACCAGTCTCGCCCTTGCATCTTGAGGCGCTCGACGAAGGCCTGCACCACCGGGTCATCGGGCACGGCAAATGGCAGGCGGTCGATAATGACGCAAGAGAGGGCATCGCCCGGGACATCCACGCCCTCCCAGAAAGAGCTGGTGGCAAACAACACCGCCTGAGGCGTTTCTTTGAACCACGCCAGCAACTTGTTTCGCGGCCATTCACCTTGCTGCTTGCAAGGGAAGGGGAGTCGGGTCGCGAGGGCCGCCCAGGCCGCCCCCATGGCCTTGTAAGAGGTGAACAGGACGAAGGCCCGCCCCTGACTGGCCGTCAAGATATCTCGGATCGCCTCGTGGCTGGCGCCTTCGAAGGCCGCGGAGGCGGGCTCCGGAAGCGCGGGCAAATACAGACGCGCTTGCCGGGCGTAATCGAACGGCGAGGCCAGTGCCAGCTGACGCGTGTCCCTCGACAGACCAAGCTGCCCACGAAAGTAGCTGAAGTCACCCCCGATCGACAGGGTGGCCGAGGTCAGGACCGCCGTGCGCTGCGACCAAAGCAGCTGAGACAACGGCTGCGACACGTCCAGCGGGGCCGACAAGAGCTCGAAATAACCGGTTTCTCGATTGACTTCCACCCAGTTGACCCGCTCGGAACCGGTCACATCCGCGTGGTGAGCAAAAAATTCCCAGCGGGCGATCAGGTTCGTGATCTGGGTCGCCAGTCGCGGGCGATGAAGCGGCGCCTTGGACTTGACCTCGGCATCGGGAAAGATCATCTCGTCCAGGTGGTCGTTCTCCATCCATTCGCGCAGTTCACCGAGTCGTTCGAGATAGGTCTCCGCGATGTCGAGAAACTCCGCGTCCGGATACAGGCGAAACTGGGAGCGCCCGTGTTTCCAGATCCAATCGACCAAACGACTTTCGGCTTCGACCAGGGCGTAGGCGATGCGCTCAGGCGGCGCCTGCCAGCGTCGGCGGATCTTCTGCAACAGCTTGGTCAACGCATAGCGGCCCACGCTGGCGGTGAAGGCCTGGGTCGCGATGCGGGGGAGATGGTGGGCCTCATCGAAGATGACCAGATCGTGATCGGGCAGAATTCCCCCACCGGTCGCCAGGTCGACCATGTAGAGTGCGTGATTGGCGATGATGATGTCCGCGCGCCCCAAACGGGCCCGCGCCAGGCGAAAGGGATTCCGTTCAAAAAACTCACACTTGTTGCCCAGACAATCGTCGGAGGTGCTCGCCACCTCCCCCCAAAAGCGTTGGGAGGGAGCGAAACCGAGCGAGGCCAGGTCCCCGTCCCAGGCATCGGCCTCGGCGATCAGGCGATCCACCTCCGCGCGCAGCAGGTCCCCGGAAGGAATCGCACGGTCCGCCTCCCAGAGCTTTTGACGACACAAGTAGTTGGAGCGGCCCTTGGCCAATGCCACGCTGCGATTGTGACCGGAAGCCGTCAGCAAAAAGGGTAGGTCTTTTTCGATCAGTTGTTCCTGCAACTGAATCGTGCCCGTGGAGATGACCACGGTCTTGCCGGCATGGATGGCCGGTAACAGATACCCGAAACTCTTCCCGCTGCCTGTACCCGCCTCTACCAGGAGTTGGCCACCATCCGCCACCGTCTCCCGGATGTGAGCCGCCATCTCGAGTTGCTGGGGGCGAACCTCGTAGCCAGGCAGTTGCGAAACAATCGCTTGAAAAAAAGTTTCGAATTCCAGATTCACCGACTCATCCTATCACGCCACCAGGGATTGGATGCGGCGCGGCCCCCCAGGGCTCACGAGGGCGCCTCGGCGCGCTGAACGGAGACACCCATACAGCAAAAAGCCAGGGGCCCAAAGGCCCCTGGCTCCGGAGGTCCGCGAAACTAGCGGTAGTTCTTGAGGAAGTCCTTCCAGGAGGTGGCAGCAAAGGCAATCCGAGCAGGGTCGCCATACGCACCATTGATGTTCTGGCTGGGCGTGGGGAAGTACAGCACCAGGCCGGTGGCGCCAGCGTTGTCAGCCGAGTGTGCCTCGCGAACGATGGCCGTGCGGTAGGTCGCATCGAGCTTGTTCGCCGCGGCAGCCACCTTCTGGTCACGCACGTTCGCCTTGACGTTGGCCAAGAAGCTGCCGAGGTCGGCGCAGTCGCGGTTGTAGAAGGTCTGAGCCTTGCTCCGAGCACCCTGGAACGCTTGCTTGTTGGCGGCCATCCCCTCGATGGCGACCTGCGAGAACTCGTTCAGGGCGGGCACCACATTGTTCGTCCAGGCCGCCACATCGACCAGGGACAGCGTGGTGTCATCCCGGCCCGACGACTGCGAACCACCCGGCTGGTACGAGGCGTGGTAGGTGTCGACCAGAGCGGACCCCACAGCGGCGGGCGTCTTGGCTTCCAGTTTCGCCACCGCATTCAGCCATCCCCGGTAGTCCCAGCCCGCGCCAGGCTCCAACTCTTCCGAGGCGACCAGGTAGTCGGCCGAGTCCTTGACCTGGTAGGCAATCTCGCCGTGCGCCATCAGGCAGGCGTCGAAGCCCACGATCGAGAAATTCTTGCCGGAGGCCGTCTTGTAGGCCGCCCCCAGGGTCGTCAGGTCAGCCGTCTCCAGATTGGACCCGTTGTCGTCCCAGCCGAAGCCCTTGGTGATGGGGTTGGGAGCGCCGTGGAAGATGCCGGACCCGTGGTCCCAGAAGGAAACCATCGTGTGGTCGGCCTTGACGTTCTGACCGGCCCATTCCAGGAAGCGAGTGACCACCTTGACGTCGCCCGAGTCAATCTCATTGTTGGCGGGGATGACGGAGGGAACGGAGAGCTTCTCGGAGATGATGTTGCCATTCATCCCGGAGTCCCGCTTGACCTTCAGCACCGCGGAGTCGCCGTTCTTGATGCCGTCGAAGAGCACGTAAATCTCGACCGAGCCATCAGCGGGCAGGCCGGCTTCCATCTCGTTGAGATCCTCGAGCGCGAAGCGGTACAGGTTGTTCTCGGCCGCAAGGTGGACCAGGATGGCCCAGGTGCCGCCCTTTTCAGCCTTCCGCTTGGCCGCGGCGTTGTAAGTGAAGGGGCGCTTGGTCAGGCCCACTTTGGGGCCCATCTGGGTGCCGCAGCCTGCGAGCAGCAGGGTGGCGGCGGCGAGAATCGAGGCAGACCGCTTGAAGTTCACGGGGGTTCTCCTTACACGGTGAGGAACGGGGTTGACGCAAGCTGGGCACCGGGCGCAACTTAATTTCGCCTTAAGAACAGATTAACCATAGCCGATTACAATCATCGTTTCAACAGGGGTAAAGGTAAAATTAATATATTTAACCTTTATTTAACCACTTTTCTTGGAGCCAAAGCCGGCAATTCGTCGTCGTGTCTTGCATGCCTGCCTTGTGAGTTCTAAGATGGCCCCGATCCGCCCTGACGATCTTCCGTCGGGGGTTCGGCTCTGAATTCGTCACACTTTGCATTGGAGGACTCTCCGCGTGAACGTTCGCCCCTCATCGCTCGGTCTGCTGATCACCGCCGCGTGCCTGACCGCAAGCTGCACGGTCAACGTGGATGGCGCAGCCATTCGGCCACTTGCCGGAGGCGGGACTGCGGGTGGGGCGGCGGCGTCCTCCCCTGCGCCCACGGGCGCGGCTCAAACAGGGGCGGGCCAGTCCAGTGCCACGCCCAAGCCATCGGCCGCTCCCGCGTCGCAGGCACCAGCCGCCGCCCCGACGCCAGGTGCCTCCGCGGAACCCGGCACGGTGCTGGAAAAAGAAGCGAACAACGACTTCAGCACCGCGCAAGTGGTCCAGGTCGGTGACGTGATCAAGGGCGCAACGGGCGGAGATGAAGCCGGAGATTACTACCAGATCACCATTCCGCAGGGGAAACAAGCCGGCTGGCTGAACCTGGAACTGGATGAAAGCGGCCGGAATTACGTCTCCCGCATCGATTTCTTCAAGAGCGACAAGAGCGGCCTGAGCTACGAGAGCGCCAGCGATGGCACCACCCAACCCTTCAAAACGAGGTTGGCGGTGAAGCCGGGCGCGACCTACTTCCTGGTCGTCGACAACCACGACGAGGCGGTGCCTTATACCTTCAAACTCAACTTCGCGCCCGTGGCGGATCCGGCAGAGCCGAACGATGGCTTCGACACTGCCTCGGCGCTGAAACTGGGGGTGGCCGTTCCGTTTGCGACCTTCGCGGGCGCCGGCGAGACGGCGGACAAGGATTACTTCAAGGTGAACCTGCCCGCAGGCAAGAGCAAGCTGAGGGTGAAGTTCGAAAACAAGTCGACCAAGGAAGAACCCGCCCGCTACCGGGCTGACCTGTACAAGGCGGACAAGTCGTTGGTCACCTACGTCGCGATCAGCGATGTCCAGGCGGACCTGGACGAGGCCTTCAACGAAGACCTGGAGCCCGGTGACTATTACGTCGTGGTCAGCGACACCGATGAGGGTTGCTCGATCCTGAGCAACCTGACCGTCACGGCCGAATAAGGCACCAATGCCCTCCTGACCCCGGGCGCGCCCCCTCGCCCGGGGTTTATCGTTTCCGAAGGCTCATGCACGAACCTACCTTCGAGATCCTGCTGGATGACACCACCCTCCGGGGCAGCTGGACGTTGCCCGAAGGACCGGGACCGCATCCCCTGGTCGTCTGGTTGCACGACTTCGGTAGCAACCGCAGCGAATCGCGCGGGCTGTTCGTGACGGGAGCGCGTCATCTTGCCGCCTGCGGATTTGCGTCCTTGCGCTTCGATTTCCGCGGGTTCGGCGAGAGCGGCGGTCAGAGTGCCGACAGTACCATCAGCACCATGGTGCGGGATGTCGAAGCTGTTCTGGCGCATGCCTCCCACAACCCCTCCGTCATGGGGTCCTGTGTCACGCTGTTGGGGTTTGGCCTGGGCGGGGCGATCGCCAGCCAGCTCGCCCAACACCCGGCGGTCAGCGCCATGGTCATGTGGAGCCCGATCGTGTTCCCCGTGCCCATCTTCGCCCGCCTCGGCCTGTATGCGGCACACCCGGAAATCCAGCGCCAGGGCTGGATGGACGCCGGAGGCTTCCGAGTCGGCCGCACCTTCCTGAAGGAGCTGGTCGATCTGGACCCGCTGGCCGCCCTGTGCGAGTGGAACAAGCCCTTGCTGGTCCTCTGGGGTGAGGACGACACCGTCGCCACCTCGGAGAACGCCGCGGCCCTGGTCGAGGAACGCCCGGGGGCAGAGGGACACGCCTGCCCGCTGGCGGACCATCATTTCGGGACCCTCAAGGCTCGTAGCTGGCTGTCGGAGCACACCACCACCTGGTTGAGGCAAGCGCGCGCCATCGCTGAGCAGGCCGAGGCGACAGACTGAGCAGGGTCGAGCGGGGTCACGAGGGGGCAACGGCCGCCTTCAAGATTCCCAGACTGGCGCGCGGCGTTCAACTCTTGGCGGTGGCAAGCTGCGTGTAGCAAGCCTCGAAATGAGGACTGGGCGCCAGGCCCAAGCGTGACTTGAGCGCCTTGCGGCAATCCCAGTAGACCTGGCGGATCCGGTCCGGCCGACCCATGCGTTGCTGGTAGCCCATCATGGCCACATAGGGCTCCTCGTCGGTGGGAGAAACCGTGACGGCACGGGTCAAGCAGCGCAAGGCGTCAGCAGATGCCCCTGTGGCCTCGTAATGGGAGGCCAACCAGATCAGCCAGCCCACGCTGCGACGATGCACCTGTTCCCGTTCAGCCTCGAAGTGCTGCCCTGCCAGTCCATCCTCCAGCAACCCCCCGCGCAACAACCTCAGGGCCTCCTCGTAGGCCTCCGCCGCCGCAGCCGCATCCTCGGCTTTCAGGCGATCGCCGCGATGGCCCGCCTCCTCGAAGCAGCGCAGGTCGAAAAACTCGACCAGTTCCCAGTTCAAGACGTAGCGGTCGTCCTGCGTCAGCACGTAGGAGGACGGCTGCCCCTTGGCCAAATTTGGTTCCAGCACGCGTCGCAGGGCGGAAACATCGACTTTGAGGGTGGTCAGGGCCGCCTGGGTGGGCAGTGCGCCCCCGCCCAGGCATTCACTCAACTGGCTCAGGGTCAGTCCACGTGGATGGAGCAACAGGGCCGACAAAATCCACTTGGCTTTTCGTCGAGGCCAGTGATCGATCAGAACCCCGTCACGGCGCGCTTCCAGAGAGCCAAGACAGCGCAGCGAAAGTCGGCCCCGCACAGAGCCCGGCACGGGGCGGTCCTCCAGCGGCGACAGGGCAGCCGTCTCGGCCTCCTGGCCCAGCTGAACCGCGTGCGCGGCCGCCTGCGACAGGGCCGCCTCGGCGAACGATTGTCCGATTCCGCTCTCGGTCACCAGGGAGGCAATTTCCTCCCAGAGCAGCGGATCATCGCCCACCAGGGAGCGATAGCCCCCCGCTTCCGCCAGTCGCATCGCGGCGGCCAGACTGGCCTGAGCCGGGGCGTTCGCCCCCTGAGCCAGGTCCGTGGCTGCCCGGTAAAGGTAGGCCCGGGTCAGGTGCCAGCGCGCACCCTGGGCCTCCAGGGCCGCGATGAGCTTGTTCCAGTATTCGGAGGCCTCCGCCAAGCGCCCCTCCAGATGAAGGGCGCGGGCCAGGGGCACCATCAAGGCCAGGTCATAAATCGTCGCAGCGGGCAGCGGCAAGCGACTCGCCACGGCCGACAGCGCCCGCCCCGGTTGGCGACGCGAGAGGGAGAGCCACAGCTGGCGTTCCAGCACCAGGAGCTGTCCCTCGGGATTGCCCGCCCGGGCGAAGGTGTCCCGGGCTTTGCGAAAATCGTCTTCCGCGTCTCTGGCCTCGCCCCGCAGGTGGTGCCACAGGCCGCGGGTCACGTGAGCACAGGCCAGGTCGTGCCAGTCCAGTTGCTCACTCCAACTGTCAGGTAAGGCCCTCAGAAATGCGCCCGCTCGGTCCCATTCCCCCTGGAGCAACTGCACGTGCGCTTGCATGAAACGCGCGTGGAGACGATAAGGCGCGAATCCCCACTGTTCAGCCAGTCTTGCAGCGTCCGTCACCCGCGCGAGGGACTCTGCCAGGTCCCCCTGATGCAGGGCAATGGTGAAAAGATTGAGCAGCGCGATGCAGTGCGACGCTGCCAGTTCAAGACGTCCCGCGATGGGCAGGCCAAGCACGCGAAGGTTTTGGGCCCGCATCTCGCCCAGGTCACCCGCCTGCTCCGCGGCCAGACTGCGGGCCAAACACAGATCGGCGAGATCGTCGTCGCGAGCGGCGGACACACCCTCCAAGTCCAGTAACTGACGAAGGGAATGAACGCGCAGTTCCTCATGCAACAGGCCAATGGTGACCTGACGGACCCGTACCCTCAGGGCCCCCGCGTGATCTCCGCGGCCCTCGTACAATGCCAGGGCCTGCTCGTAATACACCCTCGCCTCGAGTGGGAGTCCCGCCGTGGAGGCGAGATGTCCACGCCAGAGAGAGAGCAACGGCTCACGTTCGGAAACCTGCCCGGGGAAAGCCTCAAGCCAGCGAGTCATCAGGCCATGTCGACCACTGAAGCGCATCGCCGGGAATGCGTCCTCACAGACTGCGCAGGCGGCCTGCCAATCGCCCGCGGCGATCCAATGGTGGAAGGCCAGCTCAGGCCGGTCGGCGAAATGCCTGGCGGCAGCCTGATGCCATGCTGCCCGCAGCGTGGCCGGCAGCGTCCGCTCGGCCTCCACGCGCAAAAATTCCAGCAAATAGGCCGGAAAACGGTAGGTCAGCCCATCGGCCAGCCGACGCACCAGATGGTCGGCTTCGCGCGCGGCCAGGATCTCGGCCGCCTCCGGTTCTGCCAGTAGCGCGCGGCAGACCTCGGGTTGCATTTCATCCATCAGAGCGGCGCGCAGCATGAAACGCCGACGAGGGTCGGATTGCGCCTCATAGAGTTCCTCGGCCACGTAGGCCATCAGCGGCTCGACCCCCGCCGCGCGCGGGGCCAGCCGCCAATCCCGGTCTTGAGCCGCCTGCGTGGCCAGCGCCAGCCCCAGGGGCCAACCATCCAACCCGGTCGCTTTACGCCACCAGGCATCCGGAATCTGTCCGTCCGGGGCCCGACGCGCCATGAAGGCCACCTCCTCTTCGGAGGAGAAACGGAGCCCATCTTCCGCGATGACGTGGAGGTTGCCTAGGGCCTGGGCGCGCCCGACCGGAAATGACAATCGCGACCGCGAACTGAGCAAGACGTGAATCGAGGGAGGCAGCTTGTCGAGGTGGTAGGCCAGGGCCGTCAGCAACTCAGGAGCGCCTGGCAACAGATGATGCACGTCATCCAGCACGAGTACGGTTTCCGGGAGATTGAAGGCCGAAACGGCAGCGAAAAAGCGTTGCCAGAGCAGCCGCGCATCGGCACGATCTCCTGCCAGGAGGCCCATCAGGTCCTCGCCGAACTGAGGAACGAAGCGACGCATTCCCGCGATCAGGTAGTGAAAGAAGGTCGCCAGGTCCGCATCAAGGGCATCGACGGCGTACCAGAGCACCACCTGGCCTTCTGCCAGACGGGAATCGACCAAACTTCGCAACGCCAGCGTTTTCCCGTACCCGGGTCCCGCCACCAAGCACATCACGGGCGGAAGGGGCTTTCCCGGGGGCCAGAGCTGGCGTTCCAGCGCATCTCCAGGCAGATCGGGAGGAATCAGCTTGGACAGGTTCAACCACGCGTCGGTCAAGCATCCCTCCAAGCAGTCCTCTGAAAAATCAGGCGACGCTGACCAGCACCCAGGCAAACCCGATGTAAGTGACGGCTTCGATCACGCCGACCCCCACATTGCGGTCCTCGGAGATTTCACGATTGAGGTTACCGAAACCGAGCAGCAATCCATTCACCACCAAGCTGCGCACCGGCCAGAGCAACAGCAACGGCGCACACCAGATGAGGAAGGTTCGGACCTCTGAGGTCCAATCCGTGGCGAGATAGGCAATGTCACCAAGGACCGCGTTCTGCAAGATCACGCCCATGGCCACCAAGGCTCCTGCATAGCCGACGGCGGCCGCGGGATTCTGCCCCTCGGTGATCTGCAGATGCAGGTCATAAGGCGTCACGTACTCGAACAAGTGCGCCATGAGCGCCAGCACCACCTGGCCCAACAGTTGAAAAAGAAAGAGGGCCACCCAGGCAGCCAGACCCGCGCCTTCCCCTCGCACCGCCCCGCTGAAAATCAACCCCGTGGCAATGAAGGTCGCGGCCAGGACCATGGCCGCCGACACGTTTCGTTGCTCCAGAATGTCCCGTCGCAACTTGATGCCCCCGACCAGCGGCGCCGCAAAAAGCGACAAGAAGAGCACCAGCACTCCCGCCGCGCCAAACGCCGCGAACGACAGCAGGTCCTCACGGCCTCCCGACCCGGGAGCAGCGGCCACGCCGGCCAGGGCAATCAGCACCCCGAAAAAGTAACCGGCCAGGGTGATGGCGACGGCTGGATTGTCGTGCGTGGTGAGTTCGGTGTTCATATCCCGCCGAAGGACAACGCCCCACAATTGTTTGGCGCCCCAGAGCAGGAACAGGGCCTCCAGCATCATCACCGCAACGTTGAGGTAGCGTTCCACGCGTCATTCCTCCCTGGCTGTCGCCGTCACTGGGCCTCTACCCGCACGGGGGGAGCAATCAACCAGGTGTTGGTGCGGGTGAAGCGCTGCAGCGATTCGACCGTGCGACGCAGGCGCGTGTCCATGGTGCTGTCATCCAGCGCCTGCCAAAGGGAGCCCGGCTTGGGATAAAACTCGACCACGGACTGTCTGGGGTCCAACTTGCCCATTTCTCGCGCATCGGCGATGGCCGCCTCCAGGCCGCCGAACTTGTCCACCAGGCCGTGTTCCAGGGCCCGTGAGCCAGACCACACACGCCCCTGCGCCAGTTCGTCGACCCGCGTGGTCGCCATCCGCCGGCCCTTGGCCACCCGTTCCAGAAACTGGCCGTAAGTGAAGCGCGCCTGTTCCCGCAGCAGCGCCACCTCCGCTTCGGTCATCACCCGGGTGGGGCTGTCCATGTCGGCGTGAGTCCCTCTTTTGAGGGTTTGCGTCGTCAATCCGAGCTTGTCGAGCAACCCCTTCACGGCAAAATGGCCGGTGAACACGCCGATCGACCCCGTGATCGTGCCAGGTTCCGCATAGATGCGGGTGCCGTTGGCCGCGACCCAGTATCCGCCGGAAGCAGCGACATTGCCCATCGACACGATGACGGGCTTGTTGTTGAGCCTGAGCAGGTCGATTTCGCGTCCGATCTCATCGGCGGCCAGCGCATCGCCACCGGGAGAATCGACGCGCAATACCACGGCCTTGACCCGATCGTTTCGACGAAGCTCACGAAGGGCGCGCGTCACCGTGGCCGAGCCAGACGAAGGACCGTCGAGCAAGCCCCCCGAGGTGCTCTCCCCCCGCATGATGCCGCCGTCGATCGTGACGACAGCCAGTACGTCCGGCTGCGCCCAGGTCTCGGGTTTGTATTCGACCAGGTGGTAGGTGTTGGCCCCGACCTTGTCGAACAAGTCCGGCACCTGGTCCGGATGAAGCACCTCATCCACGAGGCCTTTCTCCTTGGCGGCAACCGGCGTCATCAGGCCACGCTCGACGGCCTTCTGGACCTCGTCTTTGCTCAACTTGCGCGCCGTGGCGATCGCCTCGACAATCGCGTCGTAGGCGTCCCCCAGCAGAGCTTGTTCCTGCTGAATGGCCGGTTCACTGAAGTCCTTGCGGGTGTAAGTCTCCGGCGCCGACTTGTACTTGCCGATGCCGACGAACTGGGGCTCCACCCCCAGCTTCTCGAAAAACCCTCGAAAGAAGGGCGTGGTGGTGGCCAGCCCCTTCATATCGAGGGTGCCGGAGGGGTGCATCACCACCTTGTCCGCGCCAACAGCCAGGTAGTATTCGGCCAGGCTCGGGTCACTGACGTAGGCCAGGGTTTGCTTGCCCGATTTGCGGAAATCCGCAACCGCGTCGCGCAATTCCTGCAAGACCGCGAGCCCGGCTGAGATCCCCCGCATGTCCAACACCAGGGCACTCACCTTCCCGTCCTCCTTCGCCGCGGCGATGCGACGGGTCAGGTGGAGCACGCCGGGGTATCGGTCGGGGCGCAGCTCGATCAGGCTTTGCGGAATATCGGTCAGATCGCCCTCAAGACGCAGATAGGCCACGTGGGAGAGTCCGGGGCGCAGCGCGCGCCGCGGCTCCAGATCGCTAGAGGTCACGTAGGCCATGTCACTCCCGGCGAAGCGAGAGGTGAGCCCGGTCATGAAACCGGTTCCCAGAGCCCCGAACTGGAGTCCCGCCCCCAAGCTGGCATTCAGACGGGTATCCGCCACCGCCCGCAAGGTCAGACCGGGCCACGGCTCCACTTGCAGTCCAAACCAGGGAGTCGCGGACTCGAGCGGCGTTCCCTCAGCCCAGGCGGCATCCACCGAGAGCGTCAGCCGATCAGTCCAGGGGCGAATTCCCAGGCCAGGGCGATAGAGGCGGGGCTGCACCGAGCCATTGCCCGTTGTCCCGGCCACCAGAGGCTGATTGAGGTGATGAACCGAAAGGCCCGCCGACAGCCAGCTGGCTGGACGGTACAACAGGGACAAGGCCAGGTCTGGACTGCTCCCCCCGAGACCATCAAGGAACTGCAAGTAGCCGAACCGGCCTCCCAACGCCAAGCCCCCTCCGAGTTCGGAGCTGGCCGCGAAACTGAACAAGTTCAAGAGACGATTGCCTGGAGAACGCCACTGCTGCCAGGAGAGCCCCCCACCGCCCCCCGTCAGGAACAGATGGGTCTGGTCCAGACCGTTCAGCGAGCGACTGAGAAACAGCTCTGAACTACGCTGAAACGAGAGGGCCGCAGGGTTGACGGCCAGGGCGGAGGCGTCTTCCAGGGTGGCGACCGACGACAACGTCCCCATTTCAAAGGGCTGAGCTGCAGGCGCCTGAGCCGCCTGGGCAAGGGCCGCGTGGGGCCAACTCAGACATAATCCGACCAGCCCCGTGCGCCAAGCCGACGAAGAGAACGCGCCACCAGGAAGTCGCATGCCAGGAATCCCCTTTTTGCCGCTGCCGGGCGGCCCACGCCGCCTGACAGGCTGAGGCTGAACGGGATGCCAACCAGGCCCGGCCAGTATAGCCCCTCGCCCCCCGATCGTAAAGCCAGTTCAAGCTTTCGCTGGGGTATCGGTCACCGCTGGCCAGGTGCGTTTGTTAAGTTTCTTGACGGGTCGGCATCCCGTTATTGCGACGCTTGGCTGCCAGGTTTACAATAACGCCCGGTCTTCTGTTACCCATTGACTCCTCTCTCCCTCCGTCTTCCACAAGCCACCATGACGCTTTTCAGGTATATCGCGACCACTGCTTGGCTGGCTCTCGTGCCCTTGGCGCCTGGAGCGAGTGCCCAGGAGGCAGAAAAGCCCCCCACATTTCCAGCGATGGAGCGAAAAGGAGCCGAAGAGGTTCACTTCGCGCCACCCGCGCAGGCAGCCACGCGACTCAAGCTGCGCGACCTCTCGAACTGGACGGATTTCGTGGTCGTGCCCCCCGGCGGGCGACTGCCCCTGGCACCAGCGCCGGGTGAGGCGTCCGCTGCCGTCACGTGGCGGGCCCAGGCAGGCACGGTCGCTTACGCCGAGCGTCTGGCCGTCTGGCAGGCCCCGCTGCAGGCGGGCGCCTACCAGTTACGTGCCCACGGGCTCCTGGCAGGCCGACCGGTGCAGCGTGTGCTGACGGCCTTTGTCTCCGTGCCACTCGGTCAGGTGCGAGCCGGCAGTCTCAATGGCTATCCGATAGGTCACTATCCGCGAGGGGCTCACACCCGGCAATATCAGACCGCCAGCCGTGCCCAGCGCGAGGACGCCTATCGCGTGCCAGCGGGGTTCATTGAACTGGACCACGCCACCGCGCTGACCCCGGTCAGCCGCCATTACACGCTGGCGGACTTCCAGGGCAAGGACACCGCCGTGGGCGGACGCAAGTACCTGTTTTTGGACCCGAGACTGGTGGAGAAGCTCGAACGCCTGGTCGACGTGCTGGCCTCTCAGGGGCACCGAGCAGGGAAGATTCCCTTGATGAGCGCGTACCGTTCCCCCTGGCTCAACCGGGCGATCGGGAACGTGACGGGCCTCAGCCGCCACACATATGGCGACGCGGTGGACATGATTGTCCAAGACTTTGACCGCAATGGCCGCACCGATGGGAATGATGCCCGCATCTTATTGGCCGCCGTGACCAAACTCGACCGCGAGACGGACCTGACGGGAGGCGCGGCCATTTATCCGCCCAATGGGGCTCACGGTTACTTCGTCCACACGGACACGCGCGGCACCCTGGTACGCTGGTGAACGTCCGAGTCCCCGCCACCAGCGCCAACTTGGGCCCCGGTTTCGACGTGCTGGGGCTGGCCCTTCCGCTGTACAATGACCTCCATCTGAGCCACGCGGAACGTGAACACGTGGTTCACACGGGGCCCTGGGCCAGCGCGTTGTCCGTCGAATCAGACCACCTTTCCCTGCAGGCCGCCCGGCGAGTCGCCGCCCTGGTGGGGAGAGCCTTGCCCCCCATGCGCTGGGATGTCACGGTACGAATTCCCCCTGCGCGCGGGCTGGGAAGTTCCTCGGCTGCCATCGTGGGCGGCCTCGTCGCTGCCAACTTGCTGTTCGACACCCCCCTCTCAACCTCCCAATTGCTGATGCTGGCCACCGACATGGAAGGGCACCCCGACAATGTCGCTCCAGCGCTCCACGGCGGGGTCACGGCGGCATTCAAGGACGGGGCCGATACCTGGTGCCTGCCGCTGGCAACCGCCGTTCCGGGGTCCTTGGTGGTGGCGATCCCCGACTTCTCGCTGTCCACGGCCGAAGCCCGCCAGGTGCTGCCCGTCTCCGTGGACCGTCAGGCGGCGATCGCCAACCTGGCGGCCGTGACCGCCCTCACCTCCGTTATCTTGACCGGGAACGTATCATGGTGGGGTCGCGCGCTGAAAGACCAGCTTCATCAGCCTTATCGACTGCCTTTGATACCGGGGGGAACCGAGGTCTTGGAGGCAGCCCGGGAGGCAGGCGCCTGGGGCGCTGTCATCAGTGGGGCAGGTCCCACCTTGCTCGCGGTGTGCCCGCCCGACCGTGCGGCCACCATCGCAGCGGCGATGCGGGACACCTGGCGCCCTCACGGGAACGTCATTACCCACACCTTCAACCAGCTAGCGGCGGGAGCCGCTCCCTGTGAACCTTCCCGCGGATAGCGGCAACCTGAACAGTCGAGGAAACAAGTCATGACCTTGGTGGTGCAGAAATTCGGCGGCACATCCGTGGCGACGCCTGAGCGCATCCGACACGTGGCCCATCGCATCGCGCAAGCGAAGCAGGCGGGCCATCAGGTGGTGGTCGTCGTCTCGGCGATGGGACACACGACCGACGAACTGCTGGAGTTGAAAGACCAGGTCACCGCCTTTGCCTCGCCCCGAGAGATCGACATGCTACTCGCTACCGGCGAGCAGGTGTCGATTGCCCTGGTCGCCATGGCGTTACAATCCGCAGGAATCCCGGCCATCTCGGTCACCGGGGCGCAAGCCGGGATTCGCACCGAGCCGGTTCACACCAAGGCCCGCATCATCGACATCCACACGGACCGTCTGCGACAGCTGCTGCTCGACGATTACATTCCCGTCGTGGCCGGATTTCAAGGGGTCACGCACAACGGGGAAATTTGTACCTTGGGCCGTGGAGGTTCAGACACCACGGCCGTGGCGCTGGCCGCGGCCCTGCGCGCCGACGAGTGCGAGATTTACACGGACGTATCCGGGGTGTACACCACCGATCCGCGCCTCGTGAGCGATGCCTCCCTGCTACCGGAAATCTCCTATGACGAGATGCTAGAACTGGCGAGCCTGGGGGCCCAGGTGCTGCATCCGCGCTCGGTTGAATACGCCAAGCAACATCATTTGAATCTGCGTGTCCGCTCCACCTTCGATGAGGGGCGCGGCACGGTCGTGAAGGGAGTGGATGAATTGGAAAACGTGACCCCTGTCCGCGGTGTGGCCGTGGACATGAATCAGGCCAAGGTGGCACTGCTGGCAGTGCCGGACACCCCGGGCATCGCGGCCCGGCTGTTCGGGGCCCTGTCGGACCACGCCATCAACGTGGACATGATCACGCAGGCCGTGCGAGCTGAGAACACCAACGACATCGGCTTTACCGTCCCGCGCGATGACCTCGACAAGGCCGTCGCCGTGACCACCGACGTGGGCAAGGCAATCGGGGCTGGTGAGGTGGTGAAGAGTCTGGAGGTCGCCAAGGTGTCGATTGTGGGCTCTGGCATGGTGAATCACGCCGGCATTGCGGCCCGCATGTTTCAGGCCCTGGCCGATGGCAACATCAACATTCAGATGATCGCCACCTCGGAAATCAAGGTCTCGTGCGTGATCAACCGCGACCAGGCCCAGCAAGCCGTGCGTCTGGTCCACAATGCGTTTCACCTGGGCTCACCTGTCCCCACCGTGTGAGGCAGGCGGCGTTGACAGCTTTCCGAGCGCCCTGCTAAGATTCCCAAGTCCGCTTCGGTGGACGACGTTTCCGGGGGTATGGCGCAGTTGGTAGCGCGTCTGCATGGCATGCAGAAGGTCACCGGTTCGAATCCGGTTACCTCCACCTGATTAAAGAGGTCGAACCTGCCTGGTTCGACCTCTTTTTGTTCCTTGGGTTCTCATACGGCGTCAGGACGGATACATCGGTACGCGGTGGGACGGAATGGCCTGAGGGATTAGCCTCGCCAGAGCTTGCGCCCCCTCACGAGCCCCTTCCAAGACGACTTGGAAGGGGCCGTGTTTCTGATCCCGCTGGGGCTCAGCGGACGTCCCCTGCATCGGACAGCGCCTCGCGCCGGCCCGGCACATTCACCCGGTCGAGCCGCGCCCCCTGCACCAACCCGGCATAAAAGCCCAGGGCCAGACGCAGCCGCAGCCGGTCGAGCTGGCCCATGGCCTGGCGCCGTTGGCCCTGATCGAGGCTGGCCAGAAACTGGACCGTGGGGCCTGGGTCAAATGTGGCATTCAGGGCCTCCAGCGTCCGTTGTAGATCCGCCTGGCCGCCTTGGCGCAGATGCTCGGCCATGGCCAGGGCAAAGGCCGTCCGGGTGGACTTCCAGGCTGATTTGAGTTCCATCACCAGCTTGTCCAGCGCCTCCCGCTGCGCCACGCTGAGGTCCAGGGAACTCCCCGTCTCAGCGGCGAATCGGTCCAGCATGCGCTCGAAGACCATGCGATGGCTGCCGGCGAAGTGCGAGATGCCATGAGCCACCTGCAGCCG
>JAYKJB010000113.1 GCA_035285325.1 Candidatus Sericytochromatia bacterium | reverse complement strand
CCTCCCGCTGCGCCACGCTGAGGTCCAGGGAACTCCCCGTCTCAGCGGCGAATCGGTCCAGCATGCGCTCGAAGACCATGCGATGGCTGCCGGCGAAGTGCGAGATGCCATGAGCCACCTGCAGCCGTTGCGCAGGCGTCAGGGTCAATCGGATCTGTTCCAAGGTCATGGCATCCTGGACCGCGTCCTGACGCATCACGCGCGCCAGCGCCGCCTGCAATTGACCTTCATCGACCACCGCCGCGCTGAGCAATGGACGAACCTGATCCAGCATCGGTTCGGTCATGCCGAGCGCATCATGCACGATGTTCCGCAAGCGCCGCAGCTGGCCATCCGACAGCGCCAGACGCTGCAACCAGCGCGCGTGCGGCTCCCTCGGGGCGGCCATCGCGCTCAGGCCGTAGGAGGGAGAATCGGCGTTCGATTCTTTCTCCCCTTGGGTGGGATTCGGCAGGGCACATCCAAGCGCCAAAACGGGCAAGAGCAGGCACGTCAGCCCACGCATGCCGGAAGTCAAAGCTCCATTCATTCCAGATTCCTCCCAGTCTCTGACGGTCACCTCGGCATCATGGGAGGCCCCGGTCGCGGAGGGCAACGTGGGGGCAAAAGACGGCGCAGTCGAGTCAATCAGGCACCAGCAAGGGATGAGGGAAGCTGGGTATGGCTCTTGTATGCCACAAAATGCCAGGGGCCCCGGCCGCCCCACCCGCCCGTCGCATCCCCCCAGACCGCCGAAAGCAGAAGCGCTGGAGACCTCGAAAGGAGTGAAGGAGGAGCGCGATCGCCGTCACCTGACGCCGGAGGGGCGATTGGTGGCAGGGCTCCGACATTATGTGAATCATCCCGAGGCCCTGCCACGCTACGTGGCAGGCAGTCACCCTGACTGGAACGACCGGGATGATCACTGCTACTCGTTTCTGTTTCGCGTGGCGATCGCCCAGGAACTTTTGCCAGACCGGCAGGCCCGCGCCCTGATGGCAAAGATTCGCCCCGGCGAACCCGATAGTTTTCGTCGCGCGCTGTTTCCCGCAGGATACACGCGCCTGCCTCTGCAAGTGCGAGGCGATCGGGTCCAGATTCCGAGCGGCGCGATCCCGGCGGGCCAACTGGTGTCACTCGACGGGGGCGCCCACGTGATGGTCAGCACCGGAAGGCTGCTGCCCGGCGGCCGCCACGAGGTGTTTTCGTTCAAGGGCGGGGGACCGGAGACCCCCGTCTGGGGAGATTCGGTCGGCCTGGACGACCACCCCCGGCTCCACGTGCTGGCGCTCGAGGATGAACTGGAGGCCCTGTTGCGGGACGACCAACCGTTGGACGAGGTCGTCATTGCGGTGGGCCCCTCGGCCCTCACGCCAGCCGACTGAGCCGCGGGGACGCCACTGGAGGCAGGCCCTGGATGACGGCCTGGCTCTGGAGGTCAGAGGCTGGCAGGGCCGGCGGCCAGCATCTGCAGGCGAGGAACCGGGTCCAGCGCGGCGATCGCCGCCTCCAGCGACGCCTCTTCCAGGATCTCGATGCCACTCTCCCGCAGCCAGGACGGGTCGTAGACCGTCTCCAGGTAGCGATCTCCGCGATCAGGATTGAGCATCACGACCTTCTGGCGCCCCTCGAGCAGGCTGGCAAAGGCCAGGCCCGCGGCCACGATGGCGCCCGTAGAAGCCCCCAACAGCAGACCCTCGCGGCGAGCCAGCGCGTGACACACAGAAAAGGCGAGGTCGTCGGGGACGGAGTATGCCGCATCGAGGACCCGCGGGTCGTAGTTGGGGGGCGCGAAAGACAGGCCGAGGCCGGTCATCTTGTAAGGGTGGCGCGGCGTCCCCAGAATGGCTGAACCCGCCACATCCACTCCGACCAGCCGAACGCCGGCATACCAGCGCCGAAAATAGCGCGCAATCCCGGCCAGCTGTCCGGCCGTGCTGAGCCCCACCACGATCACGTCGGGGGCGCCATCGAAGGCGGCCTCGATCTCTCGGGCCGTGTGCAGGGCGTGAGCCTCGGGATTCAAGGGATTGAGGTGCTGACAGGGATACCAGGCGTCGGGCAGTTCCTGCGCCAGTGCGCGGGCCTTGCTCATGCGGGCCACCTGCATCGAACCGTTGGCATCCGCCTCGGAGAGCGGCACGTCCACCAGCTCCGCCCCATAGGCCTTCAGCATGCGACGCATCGGGGGAGCGGTCTTGGCATCGACCACGATGATCACGCGGTACCCGCGGGCCGCGCCGACCATGGCCAGTCCAATGCCAAAATTGCCCGAACTCGACTCGACGATCGTGCCCCCCGGGGGCAACAAGCCACTTTCCTCGGCTTCCTTGATCAGGAAGGCGGCATTCTTTTCCTTGATGCTGCCGCCTGGGTTGCACGCTTCAAGCTTGAGGAACAGTTCATGGGCCTCACATGCCTGGCCCAGGCGGTTGAGACGGAGCAGCGGAACCTGGCCGAGCGCCTCGGTGACATCACGCGCCAGGCGGGGACGCGCCGAGGCGCCAGGGCGAAACTGAGTCGAGGACTCCAGCATGGTGCATATCCCCCGCGAGATGGCCCGTCCCAGGCCTCGGACAGCGAGGCGGAGGTGACCAGGTCCGGGGATATTTAACCACTATTTAACCATAAATTCAAGCACCCCATTCAAGCCGGAACGTAGATGCCGAGAACGTAATTATTGCCGGGCGGAAAGCGTCCGGGGCCCCCGTAGCTCATCTCACCGCCATTGAAAAAGCGGCCCTGACCATCGGCCACCGCAATGTCGCCGGCCACCGGATGCCCCGTGCCCGGGGCGCCGGGACGCACCACCACGATCGCGCCGGCCGGCGCCGCATAGGGATTGTCGAGTGGCAGCCGCTTGAGCCCCAGCGCCTGCAGGTTGCGGTTGGCATAATCGGCGAACTGGCGAGCGTACCGACTGTGGGAATGAGGAATCCCCGCTTGCAGCACGCGTCCGTAGCCACCGGCCCATTGGAGGAAGCGCCAGACGTGGAAATAGCAGCGCCCATCGGGATCCCGGTTGGCAGACGCGCGCCGGGCGATCGCCGCGAGGCGTTGGCGCTGGCGCAGCGACTGCGCGGAGGCCTGCACGTCCCCCGGCTCGAGCGGCGACGAAGCCGACTTTTCAGCGTCATCCGGTCTCAGATATTCCAGCAAGCGCTCCAGGGGCACCTCGGAGTTCCACACGGGCGGCGCAGCCTGGCCGATGCCATCCGCCGGGACGAAGGCCAGGGGGCCCTCCTTCAGTGAACCATTCAACGCATCGCTGACCGCCAGGCGCGAGGCGTCGGCGATCGTCAGGGAGTCCAGGGCAAACCGTCCGGAATCGTTCCAATGGGTGGGCGCCCAGGCCTCCGGCAAGCCGGCGGAGGCTGGCGGCAGGGAGCGGTGGCCAGACGCCGTGGACGGGGAAAGACGCGTTTGATTCATGCGGAACAGCCTTCTCTTCAAATCCAGACGCCAGTAAGCGGCGAGGCGAGAGGGAAACGACTGAGGGAGTTATCGCTGATCCGGGGTTCCAACTCGGTTACAAAGGGGTTGTCTCAAGGTGAAGTTCTGCTGAAAGGGCACTCCATGCGTTCTTCCCGAGGCATGTCGGGTGGGGCGGGTGGCGGTGGTCGCCCCGAAACAACGCGTGGCTGAGGCTTTGCCCCTTCCGGCGCTGCCCCTACCCTGAACGGGGCCCAGGCGTCACGCAGCGAGGAGAAGCCCATGCGGGTTCAGATCAGGTCGGCCCATCCCCTGGAGAACGTGGTCATCGACGTGCGGGAAGGGCCCTTGTACGGCGTGCTCGGCCGTCCTCCCGGCGCGAGCAGCCTGGTGGTCTTCGCGCACGGCACCGGCAGCAGCCGCTTCAGCCCTCGCAACCAGTATGTGGCCGCCGCCCTGCGCAGCGCCGGTCTGGCGACCTTGCTGTTCGATCTGCTCACGCCCGAGGAGAGCGCACGAGAAGCGGGCCTGGAGTGTCCGGGCATCGCCCTCGAGCGCCTGGCCGGACGCTTGCAACGCGTCAGCGCCTGGGTTGCCGCTCAGCGCAGTCTGCGCCCGCTCAGGCTGGGCTATTTCGGGGCGAGCACGGGGGCGGCAGCGGCCTTGCTGGCGGCGGCCCATGACCCGGGTCGGGTGCAGGCGATCGTCAGCCGGGGCGGACGTCCGGATCTGGTGAGCGATGCCCTGCCCCTGGTGCAAGCGCCCACCCTGCTGATCGTGGGGGCGCGCGACGAGCAGGTGATCGCCCTGAACGAAGGGGCCCGCGCCAGGATGCGCGCCCCGGTCGAACTCGTGCTGGTACCGGGCGCGGGCCATCTCTTCCAGGAGGGAAACAGCCTGGAACGCGTCGCCGAGCTGAGCACGCGCTGGTTCAAGCAATATCTCAGCGCGACCCCCCAACCCCTTCCCGGGCGCTGAAAGCAGGGGTTGAGACATTTCGCGAGCGACATTCCGCCTCGAACGGTCCTCCGCGCTCCATCAAGCGGGGGCCTGGCGTGCTCTCCCTCAAAGGATTGGCTTCACAACGCGGATCCAGTATGTTTCACAAGGATCGCAGCAGCTTAGCAGGTGGAGAACCGGGTCATGCACACCCTCGATTGGGTCATCATCGTCTTTTACGTCTTCCTCGTCACCGGCCTCGGAATCTGGTTCGGACGGCGCCAGAGCAACATCGATGAGTTTTTTCTTGGCGGGCGTTCGATCCCCTGGTGGGCCGCGCTGCTCAGCCTGATCGCGACGGAAATCAGCGCCGCCACCTTTCTCGGGGCACCTGAACAGGGCTATACGAGGAACCTCACCTACCTGCAATTTTCGGTGGGAACCATCGCGGCACGCTTTGCCATCGCCGTGCTGTTCATCGGCCTTTACTACCGCTTCAACGTCTACACCGTCTATGGCTACCTGATGGCCCGCTTCGGGCTGGGAACCAATACCGCCACCGCCTCGGTCTTTCTGCTGGGGCGTCTGTTCGCCGACGGGGCTCGGTTGTTTATCGCCTCTCTGGCCATCCACGTCGCGACCGGCATGGACGTCACCCAGTCAATCCTGGCTCTGGCGCTGGCCGCGACCATCTACACCCTGTTTGGTGGCATCAAAGGCGTGATCTGGACGGAAGTGATCCAGGCCAGCGTGCTGATCGGTGGGGCTCTGATTCTGGTTTACAGCCTGCTCTCGAACATTCCGCTGGGCGTCGGCCAGGTGGTGCAGGAAATTCACGCGGCGGGTAAGTTCCAGGTCTTCGACCTCAATTTCTCTGGCTGGGACTGGCTGACCAATCCGTACAACGTCCTTCCGGCCATCATTGGTGGGTTTTTCCTCACCATGGCGACCCACGGCACCGACCAGGACATGGTCCAGCGCCTGCTGACGTGCAAGGACAGCGCCGATGGCAAGCGTTCGATGTGGATGAGCGGCTTCCTGGGGGTGGGCATTCTCTGTGTGTTTCTCTTCATCGGGCAGTTGCTGTTCGTCTATGCCAATCACCTGGCGCCCGGTCATCAGATGGCCCAGTTGGCTGCCCAGCTCAAGGCCGAGGGACACAACAACCAGTTCCTGCTGCATTACATCGTCAATGTCCTGCCTCCCGGCGTGACGGGCCTGGTGCTCGCCGCCGTGATCGCGGCGGCGCTCTCGAGTCTGGGTTCGGGCATCAACGCCACCAGTTCCACCGTCATCACCGACGTGTACCAGCGCTACATCCGCACCGAAGCCTCGCCGGAGCACTATGTGGGCGCGTCCCGCGTCACCACCGTGCTGGTGGGTAGCATCGATGCGGCGATCGCCCTGGCAGTGGCCTACTTCGCCCAGACCCACACCAGCGTCGACTTGCTCTCGATCGCGCTGGGCGTCATGACCTTCTTCTATGGCGGGATGCTGGGAATCTTCCTCGTGGCCATCTTCAGCAAGTCGCGCGGCAACACCCTGACCAACATCGGGGGCGTCGTGCTCAGCATCATCACGGTGGTCTACCTGAAATACTTCACCGCGCTGGCCTGGCCGTGGCTGATTGTGGTCGGCACCGCCGTAACGGTGGGGGTATCGCTGCTCGGACGCACGCCAACGGCGATTCGCGAGCGATTCGAGGCCGAAGAGCAGGCCCACACCGCCGAAGAACAGGCGCGCGCCGCGGCCTGACACCTGGGCGCACGCCCCCGCGCAAGGGGGGCGTGCGCCTGTCTATGCCAAGCTCCCTGCCACGGGGGGGCTTTCTGCTGTGCCCCGGCGTCTCGTCTCAGCCTACAAAACGGTATACAGCCCGGATGCCAGGCATCCGGGCTGTATTGAGGTGGGCATAACTGGACTCGAACCAGTGGCCTCCACGATGTCAACGTGGCGCTCTAACCAACTGAGCTATACGCCCTCAAGGCGGCACCCGGATTCGAACCGGGGAATAAAGCTTTTGCAGAGCTTCGCCTTACCACTTGGCTATGCCGCCGCGGAGGCGTAATCTTAACAGGTTCAGCGCCAGCCTGCAACCAACGGCACACGAGACCTCCGGCGGCCAGCCGGAATCCTGGTGACGCCGCCCTCGCCCCTGCGGGGACACGTTACAATGGCCTTGTCAATGTCCAGCACGATGCGCCCCTTTCGTTTCTCTGCCCGAATCTGGCTCGCCGGCTTGACGTCAGGCGCCCTGCTGGGGTGTCTCCAGATCGCGACGCCCCCGGCCGTTCGCCCGTCCGTCCCGGCGCTGGCGGACCCTCCCACGACCTCCCCATCGGCCAGCCTGGGTCGGAATGCCGCGCTCACCCTGCTGGAGCCGCGCACCGATGCCTTGGAGGTCACCACCACGCCGGGCCGCAGCCTGACCTTGATCGCCAGTGCCGCGGCCGTGGGAAATCCGCCCCTGCGGTTCGTGGTCAGCCCATTGGGAGAGCTCAGCACGTACCGATGGACCCTCCAGGGTTTGAACCGCCCGGTTCCGCGCCTGGAATCCCCGCCCGAGATGCCCTACACGTCGCGTTTCACGGTCCATCGCGACCTGCCCGCAGGCCCTGTGGTCTCGCGCCGTCTCGCGCAGGCCCTACCGGCTCGCGAACCAGGTTCGACGGAAGCCTTTTGGGTCAACACGGGCGATTCGAACGCCGACAGCGATCGCAAGCAGGTATGCCAGCTTCGGCGCGTCTCGGCTCACGCCCTGCTGTATGTGGACCAGCAAGCCAAACCGGTCTCGGACGCGCAACTCGACCAGCTGGTCACGGAGTGGGAGTCGCGTATTTACCCGCGTCTGACGGCTGTCTTCGGTCAGCCCGCCAGCCCGGGCGTGGATGGAGAACCCCGCATCTTCATCGTGCTCTCGCCGGCGGTGGACAACTGGGGCAAAGAGAAGGGCCTGATGGGCTACTTCTGGTCCCGTGACGCCATTCCACGCGGTGGCGGTCATTCGAACCAGAAGGAAGTCCTGTTCATGACCGACCAGCTGTTCGATCGACCGAAGCTGACCTCCTACGGCACCTTGGCCCACGAATTCCAGCACCTGCTGAATTTCTCCCGGAAGTCCGCCCGGCTCGGCTATCGGCTGGTGGAGGATACCTGGTTGGATGAAGGGCTGAGCATGTACGCCATGGAACTCGCGGGTTACGGGTTGCCGGCGGGCGATTACCACATCGCCAAGGACCTGCGGGGATTTCAAGAAAATCCGTCCGCCTACTCCCTGACGTCGTGGAATGAAAACCCCAATGGCTTCGCCTACGGACAGTCTTACCTGTTCGTGCGCTACCTGGTCGACCGCTACGGCAGCGAGATCGTGGCAGAGATCCTCCATGACAATCGCGCCGGCGTTGCTTGCCTGTCTGCCTTGCTGGCAAAACGCAACACCACCTTTGCCAACCATTTCCGGGCGTGGACGATTGCCAACTTCCTCAATGGCACGCCAATGGCGGAAACCGACGAATACCGGTACAAGAACCTGTCCCTCAAGGGCCTTTACCGTTCCTCCACGGGCCTGGAAGATATCATCTTGCCAGGATTTCAGGCCGCCGAACGCCCCAGTGACGAGGTCGAACTGGCCCTGAAGCCGTGGGGCGCCGCCTACCTGGCCTTCTCCCATCGGCACGAGGGGCCCTGGCGCCTGAAACTTCCAGCGGGCACGGTCAACCGCTTGCTAGGGGCCACGATCGTGCCGTGACGTGCGCCTTGACCTCCCCCTACTGCCTAGCCCGAAAGCCCGCACGGCATCAGCCACGCCGCCTGGCGCTGGCGTGGCTGATGCCGTGGTTGTTGCTTGGGGGCTGTGTGGTCACCCCTCAAATCCAGCAGGAACGGATTGCGCCGCCCACCGAGCAAACCTTCGGGCGGCTCGGCGCCGTCCGTCAGATTCTCCCCAATGCAGGCCGTCTGGTCGGCACCCTGTCTGCCGAGGCAGCCCTGCTGCAACGCATCAACGTGACGTCGGTGGAAGGCGCCACGGCTCAAGCGGTGGACGGAAGCGGCAAGGCACTGAGCGAGGGCAGCAGCGTGAATGCCCGGGGACACTTCCTGCTCTATCCGCTACAGCCCTCTCGCGAACGGCTCTTTGTGGTCGTCCTGCTGAAGGGCAGTGGCGGAACGCTCCGCTTTCGAGCCGTTTGCAACGCGCCACGCAAGGTGCTGGATATCCCGGTGCTGCTCGATGCCGGCACCACCTTCGTCGCCGACAAGCTGAGACTGGCACAAGCACAGGAGGAGGTGGCGCTGGACACGCTGCGTTCGACGCATCTCCAAGCCCTGGAGGACGTGACCAACGCCTACATGACCCCGGACGAGCGAGCCCGCGTGGTGCTGGAAACACGGGCGGACTTCAATGCCTTCGCCTTCGACCACTTCATGGACGACCACCCGCCGTTGAAGCGCTTGGCCTACGAGAGCAGCCCGACGATGTTGCGGGGCTGGGAGCCTGCCGACATCTATGCGCCCTACCGTCCCCTTCCCACGCCCACCCCGCGCGCCACGCCGGCCGTCAACACGGTGGGTCCCCCTTGAGGCCCGCCGGGAACCGACTCGGGAATCAGACGCGCAGTTTCCAGCCGCGCCGGAACAATTCCAGAACCGCACCAAGCGCCAACGCCGTCAGGGCCACCGTCACACCGAGCGATTGCCAGAGCGGAACCTCGGCCACATCCAACACGGCGTAGCGAAACCCGTCGATCAGGTAAAACATCGGGTTGAAGGCAGCCAGGGGTCGGGCGGCCTCAGGCAGCAGTGACAGAGGAGAGAAGGCGCCTCCGAGCCAGATCAGGGGCGTGAAGAAAAAGGTCTGCGGAATGGCGATATGGTCCCACTTTTCGGCCCACAGGCCCATCAGCAGGCCGATGGCCGAGAACAGGACCGCCACCAGCACCATGAGGCCCAAGTAGAGCATCACGTGGGCGGGCCAACGCCCCGTGAAGAGCGGAAGAAACAGCAGGAGCAAGTTGCCCAGCAGCAACGCCCGGGCGACCGAGCCCGACACGAAGCCACAGACGATTTCGAAGGCCGAGAGCGGGGCCGTCAGCAATTCCTGGATGCTGTTCATGAAGCGATGTTGAAAGAGCGAGGCGGAGCTCTCCGCAAAGGAGGCCTCGATCACCGTCAGAATCACCAGACCTGGGATCAGGAAGACCACATAGGGGACCCCGCTGGTGGTCTCGATTCTTCCGCCGACCGAGATCCCGATGATCAGGATATACAACAGCGTCGAGACGATAGGGGGCCAGACCACCTGGTTGATGATCTGGAAGGTCCGGCGAAGTTCTCGCCGGCAGAGCGTGAGCAGGCCCAAGGTGTTCATGATGACTTTCGACTGGTGAGTTCCAGAAAGATGTCCTGGAGGGTGCGCCGCGCAAATCGAACATCCTGCAATTCGTGGCCTTCCTCCGCGAAGGCGTTCAGGATCGGGCTGAGCATCCGAGGCTGCGTCTGATGAATCACCACGCGTGCCCCATCGTCCAGGCGTTCGACGTGGAGATCGTCCAGCCCGGCGGGGATCAGCGCCACAGGGGTGGCAAAGGTCAGTTCCAGACGGTCCTGACTCAGTTGCGCCAACAGGGTCCGCTTGTCGTCCAGCGCCGCCAGCTGCCCCTGGTGGATGATGGCCACCCGATTGCACAGTTGTTCCGCCTCTTCGAGGTAGTGGGTGGTCAGAAAGATGGTCATGCCCTCGGCGTTCAGAGCCCGCAAAAAGTCCCACAGTTCAAGGCGCAAGGCCAGGTCCACCCCGGCCGTGGGTTCATCGAGAATCAGCACCCGCGGGCCGTGGATCAAGGCCCGCGCCAGGGTCAGCCGCCGCTTCATGCCCCCGGATAACTTACTCACGTCCTTGTCACGTTTGTCCCACAGAGAGAACTGGCTCAGCAGCGCCCGCGCGCGCTCCCGCGCCACCGAACGCGGGACGCCGAAGTAGCCGGCCTGGTAGAGCAGAATCTCCTCGACCGTCAGGTAGCGGTCGAAGTTGAACTCCTGCGGCGCCAGGCCGACCACCGAACGGGCCTGGCGAAAATCGCGCTGCACGTCGGCACCGAACAGCGCGATCGTCCCCTCGGCATAGCGGGCCAGACCGACCAAGGCGTTGATCGTGGTGGTCTTGCCCGCGCCATTTGGCCCCAGGAAAGCGAAAAAGTCTCCGGGCTGAACCTCGAATGTGATGCCGTCGACGGCGGTGAAATCGCCATAGGTCTTGCGCAGGCCCCGCACGGCGATGGCCGGCGGGCAAGCGGTGGGCGACGCGGAGGCAGGAGCCGAGGGAAGGTTCATCACGCGCCGTCCCCGTGCGCCTGACCCACCGTCGTTGGAACCATCACCGCGTCCGTCATCCCGTGAATGGCAAGTTTATCCAGCGGGCAGATGGTGGAGAGCACCCCGGACAGGCGCGCCTCCTGGCCGACGACAAAATAATAGGGACACAGCCGCGCCCGGCCCGCCATCGGCACAACGGTTTCCTGCCGAAAGTCGTAATAACGGATTTCCGTCTTTTCCGGCTTGCGATAGGCCTGAAGTATGTAAGGATTACGGGGAAAAGCGGTCAGGGCGTTGCGCAAGGCCAGCTCCCAATCGGCGGACGACAGGTCATGACCAAACGCCACCCCGTGACTGCCCCAAGCCAGCGCGGAGAAGCCCGAGGGTTTCAACACGTAGGCGCGATCACGTTTGGTGGCTCCGGCCAACGCCATCCAATCTTGAATCGGCGCCCCATCCACCTGGAGGTCTGGAATCACGGCCTGGGCGGGCAAGGGCGCGGGGTCCAGCAGCCAGGTGCGTGGCAGCAGGCGGTCCAGGACGAGGCGCGTGTCGGCGGACAGTTCCGAGCGCCAGAAGGCCCGCAGCGCCGGGTGGTGGTAGAGGGCGAAACTCAACTTTTCCTCGAGGAACGCCTTGTACGGGGGCGTCACCACCACCTGGGCCTTCTTGTTGGCGTATTGAACCAGCTCGGCCCGGGGCAGGTTCTTGAGGTCGAACAGTTCAAAAAAGCGATAGATCACATCGATCTGGCGGCATTCGCCCGTGGCGAGGTCGACCCGCACGGTGTCGCCGTCATACCGCAGGTCGCCCGGACGCACGACGACGGTAGAGAGCCCCTGAGCCTGCAAGGCGTCGCCCAGCCATTGCTGCTCCAGCCAGTAGTCATCGGACTCCTCAGACACCACGATGGCCAGGTTCGGGTCCGTTTTCTCGGCCACATCCCGGATCATCGCCGCATAGCCCTGAACCAGACCGTCAGCCCCGCCGAGGATCTGACATCCCAGGGCCGCGTAATCGGCTGACATCGCCGCCGTCAAACCGATGCCCCCAGGAATCGAGTCGAGTTCACAACAGGCCAGCTGCCCGGATTCATCGATCACCAGATCGGGCCGGATCACCCGCGGCAGGAGGTTCTTGAAGCGATTCATCCGCTGATAGTCAACCAGGGCCTCCGGCTTGCCCTGGTCAAGCACCTGATGGACCCAGGCAGGCTGACGCCCCTTGACGCTGTCGGCATAAAGCTTGTTCAACGCCCCCATCAGCGACAGCAGATGCGACCCGAGGGCTTCGAGTTCACGGACCCGCGCAGGTGGAAGGGCATAGGGCTCCGGGGCAATGCGCCACGCCGTGTGCCGGCCGGGCGGGAGCGTCTTTTGATTGTTGGCATAGAGCGCTGATTCCCCGGCTCGGGCATTCAACGCCAGGGCCCGACGGACCGCCTCCGCGTGGCTGGCCTCGCTGAGGGCGCGTTCCCGCACTGCGACTTCCGGCTCATTCATCGCCTGGCCCCTTCCTTTCCGTGCCGAAATCGGACGCCCTGTCCTCAGCGACCCGAGGGTGCCCCATAGGTCGCGTCGAGATATGCCAGGATCTTGTCCTCATCGTCGAAGACCTGCTCCCCATCAATCAAGACCGGCACCGTCCACTGACCGGACACCGCATAGACCTCGTGGCGGTCAGGCCGCTCGGAAGGCACTTCCACCGTTTCATAGGAGAGGTTCAGCGCCTTCAGGCGGTCGCGCACCATCTTGCAATAGGGGCAGCGCTCAAGGTTGTAAAGCTTCATCACAGGGTCCTTTCCAGGTTGCTTTCAGCCGGGCTGATGGTCGTTTCGGACGACAGCACCGGGGCCAGGGGGGGCAATCGTTCGAGGTTCAAGCGCTGGATCAAGCGCATCAGCGTGGCGAATTCGTCGGGAGCATACAGCGAAACAAGTCGCTCGGTGGCCCCGGAGAGAGTCGTTTCCACCGCCGGGCGGAGGCGATGGGCCCGCTCTTCCAGGCAAATGCGGGTGGCCCGGCGGTCCTGCGGATCCGGACAACGCCGCACCAGACCCAGGCGTTCCAACCGGTCCAGCATCGGCGTCAAAGTGGCCGCATCCACCTGCAATTCACGCGCCAGGTCTTTGGCTTGGCGCTGGTCCTGACTGAACAAGGCGTGGAGCACGTGGGCCTGCGCCACCGTCAAGCCAAGAGGCGACAAGGCCTCTTCGAAGAAGCGCTGGACCCGTCGATGGGCCAGCCCCAAGGTGAAACACGGACATCGCTCCACGGACACGCTGCGCCTTTCCGTGCCACTCCGCGCCGTCAAGGCGCGCCGATGGCCACTGGCTGAGCTCTCATTTATTGAGACACTTTACATTCTCACACCTAATAGTTAGACGTCAACCTATCTTCCCCCGGTGCGCCCAACCCCGTGGCATAATGAAACCGCTTGAGCGAAGTGACCTCCTCCTCTCCCTCGGACGCCTCCGCATCGCCCTCGCCGGCTCGGTTCGCCGATGTCTGGATCGATGGAGTGACGCTGGCAGACCCACGCCCTTACACCTACGCCATTCCAGAGGCCTGGATCGGCCGGCTGAGACCTGGCACGCCGGTCATCGTGCCATTTGGCTCCCAACGGCACGTGGGTGGCTACATCGTCGCCCTGCACGACGCCGCCCCGGCCAGCGGTCGCACGCGAGCGTTGGAAGACGTTGTGGCGGGCGAAGTCCTCCCTGCGACGATTCGCGACCTGTTGCCGTGGTTGGCGGAAACGACCCTTGCGCCAGTGGCGGACGTTCTGCAGGCCCTCATGCCCCGTGGCACCCTCACCCGGGTGCGCCGGGTGGTTCACCTGACGGACTCGCCCGACGCCCTGCGGGCAGCACTGGCCCACTCGGCCCCGGGGGCACAGAAGCTGGCCGACTTGCTTCTCTCGGCCCCGTCCGGGGTCCCCTTGGGGGCCCTGCAGCAAGCTGCGCGACGGGCCCAGCTGGTGCTGGCGGATTGGCGGCGTCAAGGCCTGGTGCGCATCCAGACCACCTTGGTGGCTCCTGCGGGCAAAGCGCGGATGCAACGTTTTGCCGTGCTCGCGCCGCCCCCTTCGGACCTGAACCTGACGCCACGCCAGGCCGAAATTACAGACCTGCTGACCCGCGCGGGCGAGGCCCTTCCGACCGCCACCCTGCAAAGGCTGGCTCAGACCGACAACGCCACCCTTCAACGCCTGGCGGCTAAGGGCGCCATTCGCTTCGAGATGCGGGCCGTGCGCCGCGACCTCCCCGTCCAGGCCAAGGGCCTGCTCGGCCCTGTGCCGACACCCGAGCAGGCCGCCATTCTGGAGGCCATCCTGGACGCCCCGGCGGGCCAGGCCTTCCTGCTGCACGGCGTGACCGGCAGTGGCAAGACGGAGGTCTATCTGCGCGTGATCGCGGAATCCTTGGCGGCCGGGCGTGGGGCGATCGTCCTCGTCCCCGAGATCTCCCTCACGCCGCAGACCGCCCGGCGCTTTCAAGACCGCTTCGGTGACACCGTCACGATCTGGCACTCGGGCCTGAGCGATGGCGAGCGCTTCGACGCCTGGCAGCGCATTCGCGCGGGCGAAGCCCGGGTGGTCGTGGGGGCTCGCTCGGCCGTCTTCGCTCCCGTGCCGGACCTGGGCGTGGTGATCGTCGACGAGGAGCACGAAAGTTCATACAAGCAGGACAGCAGCCCCCGTTACCACGCCCGCCGGGTGGCCCTGGAACGCGGCCGTCGGGAACAGGCCACGGTCATTCTCGGTAGTGCCACGCCCTCGTTCGAGTCCTATGCGGCCGCCCGCGCGGGACAGCTCACCCTGTTGCGCATGCACCGTCGGGTCGGCGATCGCCCCCTGCCTCCGGTGCAGATCGTCGATATGCGGGAAGAAATGCGCCAGGGACATCGCGGCACCTTTTCCCGAGCGCTGACGGATGCGCTCCGGGAAACGTTGGCCCGGCAGGAACAGGCGATCTTGCTGCTCAACCGACGGGGCTACAGTTCCTTCGTCTTCTGCCGGGAGTGCGGCTACACCTGCCGTTGTTCGCGTTGCGCCGTGGCCATGACGCACCACCAGAATCCGGCCCATCTGCGTTGCCACTATTGCGATGCCCGCAGCCTGGTACCCGACACCTGCCCACAATGTCATGGGCCCTACATCCGGCATTTTGGTGCCGGAACCCAGCAGATCGAGGAAGCCTGTCAGCGCTTGCTGCCCGAGGCCCGCATCGTCAGGGTGGACCGCGACACCACCTCCCGCAAAGGCAGCCATGCGACCCTGCTGGATGCCTTCGGGGCCGGCCAGCACGACATCCTGATCGGTACGCAAATGGTGGCCAAGGGACTCGACTTTCCGCGGGTGACCCTCGTGGGAGTCATGGCCGCCGATGCCGCCCTGAACCTGCCTGATTTTCGGGCTGCCGAGCGGACCTTTCAGCTGCTGGCCCAGGTGGCGGGGCGGGCCGGACGCCACGAGTGGCCAGGCCGGGTAGTGGTCCAGGCCTACGAACCGGACCATCCGGCCTTGCAGGCGGCCGCCCAGCACGACTACGAGGGGTTCTTCCATCACGAATGGCCGGACCGGGAGGCCCTGCGCTGGCCACCGGTCTGTGCGCTGGCGGTGGCGATCGCCGCAGGCGCCGACCGCGAATTGACCCAACGCGTGGCGGAGCGCGTGGCCGCCAGCCTGCGCGAGATTCCCGAGGCCGAGGTCTTCGGTCCCCACGAAGCCCCGCTGGCGCAGCTGCGGGGCCTGCACCGCCAGCAGATCTTTCTCAAGTGCACGGACCTCGAACCTCATCGTGCCGCCATCCGACGCGCCACGGCCCTGGCCGCCCACGCAGGCGTCAGGCTCACGCTGGACCTGGACCCTTATCAGATGCTCTAGCGCCCCAGCCGCCCATCACCCGCCCATAGGCGGTTCCGTCCGGGTATAAAGCCGGCGTCCCTTTGGCTTGCCCGCCCCCAAACGCGCGATCGCCAGGGCGCCCCCCCCGCGCCACCGTCCCTTGGTTTCGAGTCCTTGCGTTCTGTTTCCCCCGCTCCACGGCCCGGGTCTCGCCCGACCTGGTTGGCTCGCCTCCACAGCAGCCTGCTGGCGGGTTTGCTGGGCCTGGTCCTGGTGGCCAGTGCGGTGGCGCTGGCCTACCGGCATGAAACCATCTCAAACGAAGCGGCGCTGGCGGAGACGGCCCACGCGATGGCCGCCAATGCCCCCTCGGGCGACCGGGTGGGGCAGTTCGTGGCGGCGACCGGGATCATCGACACGCCCCAACTGATCGGAGACGAGTTCCTCGCGCCCGGACACTATCTGAAGCTCTTGCGCAGCGTGGAGATGTATGCCTGGGAGGAGCAATGGTTGGAGGATGAGACGGAGGATAGGTCCGAGGTGCTCCCTCGTTATATCAAAGTCTGGACGGCCTCTCCCGCGGATAGCCGTCGCTTTCGCCTCCCTGCCGACCACCTGAACCCGCCGCTGCCCTTAACGGCGCGCAGCCTGCTGGTGGAGCAAGCGAGCGTGTCGGGCCTGCGGTTGGACCTGACGCGCCTGCTGTTGCCACGCCTGGAGCCCCTGCGCATCAGCACCCTTCAGACCCAAGGAGGGGAGGTATTCGAGGACAAGCTCTACCTGGCCAAGGCCAATCCCCGGCAGCCCGAGGTGGGAGATCTGCGCATCGGCTATGCCGCCTACGCCCCAGGCGGAACCGTCACGGTCTATGGCGAACTCGAGACGATGGGCAGCCTGACGCCTCACCGACGGGATGGCGTGGGCATGTACCGCCTCTTCGCCGGTACGCAGGAAGATGCCCTGGCCCAGTTGACCCGGGAACACGGCCCCCAGCTGTGGAGCTGGCGCTTCCTGATGGGCTTGCTGTCCTGGGCGGGACTCTGGTTGTGCTTGCCTCGACTCAATGGCAGGCTGAGCCAGCTGCCTTTCCCTGGGGGACATGGCCGGGTGATCTCCGGGGCCCAAACGTTGCCGATCGCGCTGGTCATGACAGGCGCCCTCGTGCTCGCGGCACGCGCCACGCATCACCTGGGTGTGGCCGTGGCCGTGGAAGCCTTGGCGCTGCTGCTGGCCTGCCACTTCTGGGGCGAACTTCCCGCGCGCGCCAAACGCAAATTGACTTGACTCAGCGCCACGATTTCCGGGCGAAGGTCATATGACGCGGAGGAATCTCCCTCCCCCCGATGCCTGGTGCCCATGAGACTTACGGGCATTCGCCGCGTCCTCCAAACGCCACGTATGACCGCCAGGGGTGCCCCAAGGCTTGCATCT
>JAYKJB010000112.1 GCA_035285325.1 Candidatus Sericytochromatia bacterium | reverse complement strand
GCCCAGAAGAATCTCCCGACTGGCCCTTGCCAGCTATATCGTTTCGCCATATAGTGTATCTGTTCGATATAGTTAGTGTATATCGATATAGCTGCCGGGTATTCAGTAGGACAACGGTCTGCCACTGAGGGAGCAACGGTGCTCGAACTGGCCATCCTGGGTGTCTTGAAGGAAAAGCCGATGCACGGGTACGAGCTTCGGCATTACCTGTCGTTCATCGTCGGGCACATCTGGCAACTCAGCTACGGCACCCTGTATCCCGCCCTGCGCCGGCTGGAGCGGCGGGAGCAACTCACGCGCCAGACCATTCGCGACGGCCGCGGTCCGGCCAAGCACGTCTACGCCCTGACGCCGGCCGGCGAGCAGGCCTTTCTGGCCATGATGCGCGAGGTCGGCTCGCCCACGGAAATCAGCGACCCGCACAAGTTCACGCTGCGGCTGACCTTCTTTCGCTATCTCGAGCCGGCGGCGCGGCTCGCCATGCTGCAGCAACGCCTGAAGTTCCTGCATGAGAATCGCCAGAGCCTGACGGAGATGGAAGCGATTCCCTCGCACGGGCTCGACCGCTACCGGCGCGCCTTGATTCGCTATCACGTCCACGCCAATGCGGAGGAGATCGCGTTTGTCGAGCGTCTGATCGCCGCCGAGGAAACCAACCCGGACACTCTGGATATCCCCCCTGCCGGCCAGGCGGTCGGCGCTGGTTGAAGCACCCTGAACACGCGGAAAGGCTGTCACCTCATGAGAGAAGTCGTAGTCATCGATGGCGTTCGGACGCCGGTCGCCACTTTCGGCGGGGCCCTGAAAGACATGACCGCCCAGGAACTGGGTCGCATCGTCGTGCGGGAACTGCTCGATCGCACCGGGCTGGATCCGGCGCTGGTCGGTGAGGTCGTCTTCGGCTGCGCCGCGCAGGGCTCCGATGCGCCCAACGTGGCGCGCGTGATCGCGCTCAACGCGGGCATTCCCAAGCAGGTGCCGGCCTTCACCGTCCACCGCAACTGCGCCTCGGGCACCCAGGCGATCGTGAGCGGCTATCAGGCGATCGCCCTCGGCGACCACGACGTGGCGATTGTCGGCGGCTGCGAATCGATGAGCAACGCCCCCTACATCAACCGCGACATGCGTTTCGGCAAGCGCCTGCGCCATTCCCAGCTGATCGACACGCTCTGGGAGGGGCTCAACGACCCCGTTTGCAACCAGCTGATGGGCGCGACGGCCGAGAACCTGGTGGAGGAATTCGGCATCACCCGCGAGGAGCAGGACAAGTACGCCGTCGAGAGCCACAAGAAGGCCTTCCGGGCGACCCGTGAGGGCAAGTTCAAGGACGAGATGATGACGGTCATGGTGCCCAAGAAGGCGGCCGGCAAGGCGGTGGCGCCGGAGGCTTTCGCCCAGGACGAGGGCATCAATCCGGCCATCAACCCGCAGATGCTGGCGATGTATCCCACCATCTTCAAGGACGGCGGCACCGTCACGCCAGGCAACTCCTGCCCGATGAACGACGCGGCGGCGGCCATGCTGCTGATGACCCGCGAGAAGGCCGAGGCCCTGGGCCTGACGCCCCTGGCCACGATCAAGGGCTACAGCTTCGCCGGGCTGGAACCCGAGCGCATGGGCCTGGGCCCCGCCTATGCCATTCCCAAGCTGCTGGAGAAGCTGGGCTGGAGCAAGGAAGACATCGACCTGTTCGAGATCAACGAGGCCTTCGCGGCCCAGGTGCTGGCCTGCGACCGGGTCTGGGAACTGCCCAAGGATCGCCTCAACGTGAACGGCGGGGCGATCGCCCTGGGGCACCCGATCGGGGCCACCGGCGTGCGGCTGTCGATCAGCCTGCTGAAGGAGATGGCCCGCCGCGGCGCCCATAAGGGCATCGCAAGCCTGTGCGTCGGCGGCGGGATGGGGGCGGCGATCGCCTACGAGCGGGCATGAATCTTGGCCTGCGGGCCAGCTGCTCCCGCACGGGAGCCACACCAGGCGTCAACACCGGCAACGGTTACTGGAAAAGGAGTGAGGAGCCATGGCGTACATCTATAAAGCGGCCATCATCGGCGGCGGCACCATGGGCGGCGGCATCGCCCAGGTGGTCTCGTTTTCGGGCCTGCCGGTGGTGATCAAGGACATCAACCAGGATGCCGTCGACAAGGGCATCGAGGCGGCCCGTCAGGTCTATGCCTCGCGGGTCAAGAAGGGCAAGATGACTCAGTCCGAAATGGACCAGAAGATGATGCTGATTTCCGGCAGCACCACCTACGACGGCTTTGACGACGTCGACCTGGTGATCGAGGCCGTGACCGAGAAGATGGAGATCAAGAAAGCCGTCTTCAAGGAACTCGACGCGGTCTGTCCGCCCTCGTGCATCTTCGCCTCGAACACCTCGGCGTTGTCGATCAGCGAGCTGGCGGCCGTCACCAAGCGGGCCGACAAGGTCATCGGCATGCACTTCTTCAACCCGGCCCCGGTCATGAAACTGGTGGAGATCATCCCGGGCATCGAGACCTCGGAAGACACCATCAACGACGTGATGGACTTCACCAGCAGCCTGCGCAAGCTGCCCGTGCGGGTCGAAGAGTGCGCGGGTTTCGCGGTCAACCGCCTGCTGATGCCCTTCTTCAACGAGGCGGTCTACGCCGCGCAGGAAGGTTCGGCCACGATGGAAGAAATCGACGCGGCCGTGACGGAGCGGGGCATGCCGATGGGGCCCTTCTTCCTGGCCGACATGCTGGGCGTCGACGTGTGCTATCACGTGCAGCACATCCTGCATGACGAGTATGGTCCGCGCATGGCGCCGGCGCGCTTGCTGGAGAAGCTCTATCACGCCAAGCGCTGGGGCCAGAAGACCGGGGCCGGCTTCTACGTGCACGGCGGCGATGCCTCCGAGACCTTCGTGGCCGAGGCGATCGCCGAGGTGCAGGCCGAAACCGGCATCAAGGGCACGCCCTTCACCTTCGAGCGGCTGTTGCTGCCGATGATCAACGAGGCCGCGCACGCGCTGCAGGAGAAGGTGGCGAGCCCCAATGACATCGACATCGCCATGATGGCGGGGGCCGGCATGGCCGACACGACGGGTCCCAAGGGGCCGCTTCAGATCGCGGACGAGATGGGCCTCGACGTGGTGCTGGCCAAGTTGCAGGAATACCAGGCGATCTTTGGCGAGCGCTTCCGTCCGGCGCCCTTGCTGAAGCGCAAGGTGGCGGCCGGTCAGCTCGGCGTGAAGACCGGCAAGGGTTTCAAGGAGCACGCCGCGGCGTTCGAGACGGTCTGACCCCCAGGGGTCTCCCGCCCGCGTCTGGCCTGACCGGGCGGGCGGCTTCGGCCCCCGCAAGGGGCGCGCATCCATCGCAAACCAAGGCCCCGCTGATTCATCGGGGCATCATCAGGAGGAGCCAACGCCATGACCACGGCGACCCAGCAGTACGTGAAACTTCGCATCGATGATCGCGTGGCGATCGTCACGATCGACCATCCCCCCGTCAACGCCCTCAACACGGCCACCATGAGCGAGCTGTCGGCCGTGCTTGACCAGGTGGCGGACGACCCGCAGGTCAAGGCGGTGGTCGTGACCGGCAACGGCATGGCCTTCGTGGCCGGGGCCGACATCAACGAGATCGCGGCCCTGACGGATCCGGCCTCGGCCAAGGGGCTGGTGCAGGGTGGTCAGGCCGTCTTCAGCAAGCTGGAGAACCTGAAAAAGCCGGTGATCGCCGCCATCAACGGGGTGGCCCTGGGCGGCGGCCTGGAACTGGCGCTGGCCTGCCACATCCGGATCGCCTCGGACCGGGCCAAGCTGGGCCTGGTGGAGATCAACCTCGGCATCATGCCGGGCTTCGGCGGCACGGCGCGCCTGCCGCGCGTGGTCGGCTGGGCCAAGGCCACCGAGATGATGCTGACGGCCGACACGATCACGGCCCAGGAGGCCTTCCGCGTGGGCCTGGTCAACAAGGTCGTGCCCGAAGGTGACGTGCTCAAGCAGGCGCTGGGCCTGGCCAAGAAGATCACGGGCTTTGGCGGCAAGGCGATCGAGGCCATCATGACCAGTCTGAACGAGGGCCGCGAGCTGTCGCTCGAGGCGCATCTGGAGCGCGAGGCCAGCCTGTTCGCCGGGCTGACCGAAACCAAGGACATGCGCGAGGGCGTGGCGGCCTTCAAGGAGAAGCGCCGTCCAGCCTTCACCGACCAGTAGGTCCCCAGGCCGGGCCGCGGCGGTGCCGTGGCCCGGAGTGTCCCCTTCCCAGGGCATCGGCGTGGGCCCGACGACCAATGGTCCCCCCGGTGCGCTGACCCACCAAGGAGTTGCGCGATGACGCTGGAGTTCAAGAGTCCCTACATCCGGGACGAGCACGTGATGTTTCGCCAGGCGGCCAAGGAGTTCGTCGACGCCGAGATCCGTCCGCGGGCGATGAAGCACAACCGCGAGGCCAAAATTGAGCGCGATCTGCTCAACAAGATGGCCGAGATGGGCTTCATGGGCATGGCCATCCCGGAAGAATACGGCGGCACGGGCGCTGACCCGATCACCTTCGCGATCCTGGCTGAGGAGATCAGCCGGGCCTGTGCCAGCACCTGCGTGGTGCTGGGCGCCCATGGCGGCATCGGCACCTACGGCCTGGTGCTCGACGGCTCCGAGCACATCAAGCAGAAGTACCTGCCCAAGCTGGCCAGCGCGGAAAGCATCGGCTGTTTCTGCCTGACCGAGGCGGGCGCCGGATCCGACGCCGCCGCGATCAAGACGCGCGCGGTGCGGGACGGCGACGACTGGATCCTGAACGGGGAGAAGATCTGGATCACCAACGGGGACATCGCGGATTGCATGACCGTCTTCGCCGTGACCGATCCGGCCCTCGGGGCCCGGGGCGGCGTGACGGCCTTCGTGGTCGAGCGCGGTCCCGGCGTCATCTCGGGCCCCAAGGAACACAAGATGGGCCTGGCGGGTTCCGGCACCACCACCGTCACCTTCGAGAACGTGCGGGTGCCCAACGAGAACGTGCTCGGCACGGTCGGCCTGGGCTTCGTGACGGCCATGAAGATCCTCGACAAGGGACGCCTGTTCCTGGGCGCGGCCGCGCTCGGGGCGGCCAAGGAAGCCTATGACATGGCGGTCAACCACAGCCTCCAGCGGCAGCAGTTCGGCAAGCCGGTGGCGGACTTCCAGGCCATCCAGTTCTACCTGGCCGAGATGGCCACGCGCATCTACGCCATGGAGCAGATGGTCTACCACGCGGCCTGGCTGATGGAGCAGGGCGAGTCGATCACCATGGAAGGCTCGATGATCAAGCTGTTCTGCACGGAACAGTCGAGCTGGGTGATCAACAAGTCGCTGCAGATTCACGGCGGCATGGGCTACTCGGCCGAACTGGCGATCGAGCGCATGTTCCGCGACGCCCGCATCTTCGAGATCTTCGAGGGCACCAACGAGATCCAGAAGGTGGTCATCGCCCGCGAACTTCTCAAGGACAAGAAAAAGGAACTGGCCCGGGTGTAAGGGCCTGCGGCCGGCGGCTCCGCGCCAGGCGGGGCCGCCGGGTCAACCCGGCGGGGCAAGCCGCCGGTGAGAGCGGCCGGACTGGCCGCGTGAACTTTTCAGCCGTGTTGTGAAGAGGGTGGCGCATGGACATCGTGGTGTGCATCAAGCAGGTGCCGGAGACGCTCCAGGTCGGCCTGGACCGGGATACGGGCTATGCCCGGCGCAGCGAGGCCAAGGGCGTGGTGAATCTGGCCGATCGCCATGCGCTGGAGGTGGCGCTGGCGCTCAAGGCCGCGGCGGGCGGCAAGGTGGTGGTGCTCTCAATGGGTCCGCCCGGCACCGACCAGGCCCTGCGCCAGGCGCTGGCCGCCGGCGCGGACGAGGCCGTGCTGGTCAGCGATGCGGCCCTGGCCGGCTCGGACACGGGCGTCACCGCCGCGGTGCTGGCGGCGGCCCTGCGCCAGTTGTCGGACGTCGGGCTGGTGCTGACGGGGGAGGCCTCCGCCGACGGCGCCACCAGCCAGCTGGCGCCACGCCTGGCCGAGGCGCTGGGGCAGCCGCTGGTGACGGCGATCTTCGAGGCCAGCCTGGCCGGTGAGACGCTGCGCGCCGGACGCAACGCCGAGACCTGCCGCGAGCAGGTGGAGGTGGCCCTGCCGGCGGTGGTGTCGGTCTCGCTGGACGCGCCCAAGCCGCGCATCCCGAATGCCATGGGGGTCATGAAGGCGGCCAAGAAACCCCTGGCCAGCTGGACCCTGGACACCTTGGGGCTGTCCGCCGAGGCGGTCGGACAGGCCGGCTCGACCACGGTCGTGACGCGGGCCTACAAGCCCGAGAAGCGCGACAAAGGGGAGCGGTTGACGGGGGCCACGGACGTGGTGGTGCAGGGATTGCTGGAACGGCTCTCCCGCAAGAATCTGCTCGAGGTGTAGCCATGGATCTGTCAGATCTCGCATTCTTGATGGGCGGCGACCTGCCCGAGGCGGCCGGCGACGATTGGCGCGGCATCTGGGTGGTGGCCGAGCCCGCCGAAACGGGCGTGACGCGTGGCAGCCGCCAGGCGATCGCGAAGGCGCGGGAACTGGGCGATCGCCTGGGAACGCGCGTCGATGCCGTCTTGCTCGGCGGCAGCGAGGCGGCCGCCGAGGCGCTGGGGCAACTGGGCGCGGACACGGTCTACCTGGCCGATGACGCGGGCTTTGCCGGCAGCAACGCCGATGCCTGGGTGGCCGCGCTGGCCGAGCTGGTCACGGAAAAGCGCCCCGAGATTGTCCTGATGCCCTTCTCGTCGCGCGGCCGCGAGGTTGCGCCCCGGCTGGCGCAACGACTCGCCACGGGGCTGGTGGCGGATGCGACGGCGCTCGACCTCGACGAGAGCGAACGCCTGCTGGTGGCAACCCGCCAGAGCTTTGGCGGCCGCAGCCTGGCCAGCGTGACCTGCCCCCAAGCCCGGCCCCAGATGGCCACCTTGCATCCGAACGCCTTCCGCGAAGGTGAACTGGACCACGGGCGCAGCTGCGAACTCGTGCGGCTGAGCCTCTCGCCTGCCGGCTCGCGGGTGCAGCTGCTGGGCCAGACGCCGTTGCCTGAACGCGTGCCGCTGGAGCGCGCCCGCGTGGTGATCTGCGGGGGCAAGGGCCTTGGCGGCACGGCGGGAGCCGGACTGGTGGCGGAACTGGCGGCCTTGCTGGGCGGCCAGGTGGCCGGCACGCGTGGCGCGGTCGAGGCGGGCTATATCGCGGCTGAGCAGGAGGTCAGCGGGCGCGGCGCCACGATTGCCCCGGACCTTTACATTGGCGTCGGCGTGGGCGGTTCGATGGACCACACCGATGCCATGCGCCAGAGCCGCACGATCGTGGCGATCAATCAAGACGCGGAGGCGCCTCTGATGGGCTTGGCCGACGTGGCGGTGGTGGGCGACCTGCACGAGCTGGTGCCGGCCCTGATTGCCGCGATCAAGGCCGCACGGGCCCGCCAGCAGCCCATCTCGACACGCTGAGGGGACCCCGCGCCCCGCGGTCAGCCGGCCGCGGGGCCGTTGCAAGGAGGCCTGGCCGATGGCGGACATTCCGATCGCGCGGATTCTTGCGCAGCTCGAGGGCTTGCTGGAGCCGGAGTCCGCGCGCGAACTGCTGGCCACGGTGCTGGCGCAACTCGATCTGCCGGTCGCGGCCGCATACACGCCGGCCGAGGTGATGGTGATCGGGGCGGCGATCGCTGAGGCGCAGCGTTCTCTCCTGGCCGGCAGCGGCATCCCGGCGGCCCAGCAACTGGAAGCGGAGATTGGCCCGATCGTCGCGGCGATCCGGCGCGATGCCCCGCACCTGGGCGACGATCGTCGCTGATCCGGTGACGCCGTCGGACGTTCGTGGCTGCCCTCCCTCATCGCGGCCTTCGGACGAGTTGGGCCAGCATGGCCAACCGCACCGGTGCGGCCGGCCGAGGTCGTCGTCGGCTCCGCTTAAAGCGTGACGGTGATGCTCCGACTGGCCTTGCGGTAGCGCAGGCGGGGTTCGTAGCGGGTCGGCGGCGGGGCGCCGGGGGCCGCCTGGGCGGCTTGGGGCAGGTCAGGGGCATCCCAGGCCGTCAGCGTGAGCGTGTAGCGGCCAGCCGGGGGGCGCCCGCCCGGAAAAACGAAGGCCGTCTCCGTGCCCGTGGTCAGGGCCTGCCAGCTGAAGTCCGGTGCAAGCGGGTTGCCGCTGAGTTCCAGGGCATAGGCCCGGGCCCCCCAGACGGGCAGCCAGCGCAGGGTTTGTCCTGGCGTGTAGCTCAGCCCCCTGACGAACTGGGGGGGCGCCAGCATGATGTCGCCCTGGCGAGAGGTGGCCACGCGCCAGGGAAACTCCAGGTTGACGACGCGGAAGGAGCTGCTCAGGCGATTGGCGCTGTCGGTGGCCACGGCGCGCAGGTCGTAGCGGCCACCGGGCAGGTTCGCCACCAGGAAGCGCCCCCCCTCGGCCACCAGCGGCTGGCTGGTGCCATCGGGGCCCAGTAGCTCCAGGCTGGCATTGAACGAACTGGGGGCGGCCGTGCCGTCGATGCTGAGTTGGGTCTCATGCACCGCCTCGCTCAGGCGAATCGGGTCGGCTCCCGGCGTCTTGGGATCGCCGTCGACCGTCACCTGGGCCCCCGCCAGGTTCAGTTCCGTCACGAGGCCCAGCCATTTGCGGCGGCTGTCCACGGCCAGCAGGGTGCCGCGCTGCAGCCGGCGCTCCGGAGCGGTCAGGACGACGCTGAAGCGACCCTCCAGATCGCTGGTGGCCGGGTTGCCGGCGGCGCCGAAGGCATCCGCGACCGAGACCACGATGCCGCTGCGAGGCGTTCCGGTCGCATCGACGACGCGCCCGCTGACGACCATCGGACCGCTGGGGGGCGGCGGCGTGACGGTTGGCACCGGCTGCAGGCGAAAGGTCAACTCGCGTTCCCGGTAGCCGTTGATGGAGACGCCGATGTGGCCCGGAGCGCTGACGGCATAGGTCGCGTCAGCCGGGGGGTCTCCCGGGAGCCGGAAACGCCCTTCCTCGTCGGTTTCGACGCTGCGCCCGTCCGTGGTGGCCACCCGCGCGCCCGGCAGGGGCCGTTCTTCGCCGTCGACGCGCCCCAGCACGCGCCCGGGTACCACCGGCGCCGGCGTGGGCGTCGGCGTCGGCGTGACGACGGGCGTCGGGGTGGGGGTGGGTTCCGGGGTGCTGCGGGCCGTGTTGATGGTGAACTGAGGAATCTGCGAGACGCGCACGTCCGGCCCACACGCGGCACCCAGCAGGGCGGCCAGCAGGCAGAGCGAACGGAGGGGCAGGGAGAGTGGGAGCGGGGCCACCTTCGAGATTTCCAAGCAGCTAGGAGCGTTGCCCGCATGCTATACCCCGCGGAGGGAGCCCCGTCTCGGCTGTGGCGCGGCTTTCAGCGGCAGGGCTCAGAGCTGGAAGCGGTAGAGGGCCTTGGTGCCCGCCAGTCCGAGGTAGATGCCGTCGTTGGCGCCATTGGTGGCGAGGGGATCGATGCTGAGCAGCCGGTTGCCGACGTTGGCGCTGACGGAGTTGCCGTTGTGGACGCTGTTTTCGGCGGCGATGGCGGTGGTGCCGGTGGCGATGGCGTCGCTGGTGGTGGTGCTGGGGGCGCTGGCGCTGAGTCGGTCGGCGCTGGTGCTTTCGTTGATGGGCAGGGTGAATTTGTTGACGGCCACCTTGAAGAGGGTGTCGTTGTAGACGCCCGTGTCGGGGTAGTAGCAGACCGCGTAGAGGGCACTGAGGTCGAAGTTCAGCACGGGGGTGATGGTGTTGCGCAGGTAGCGGGTTTTGGTGTCGGTCATGGTGCCGCCGGCGGAGCCCGCGCGGCCGAGACTGCCTTCGTTGAAGCGTGAATACTTGGTGCCGGCGGTGGACTGGCCCGGCGAGTAATCGGTATCGGTCCAGGTTTTGGGGCTGGTGAAGTCGAGGCTGAAGAGGGTGTTGGCGTTGAAGACGTAGACGCGCTTGCGGGAGCCGCTGACGTCGATCAGGGGGGAGGTGCCCATCGGGTAGGTGGGTGGGTCGTTCTTGACCTTGTAGGT
>JAYKJB010000111.1 GCA_035285325.1 Candidatus Sericytochromatia bacterium | reverse complement strand
GACACCCTGTTCGTGCCGGCCAACAATGGCAAGGTCTACCGGTATGAGTATTCCGGCTCCAGCCTGACCTACAAGCAAACCTACGACCTCGCCTCCTCGGCGACGCCCCTGACGGGCTGCACCGGCTGCACCGAGTACACGGGCCTGAAGTTCGCCGCGCCAGGCATCGCCTATCGCGGCCGCATCCTGATTGGCGACACCGAAGGGTATTTTCACGACTACCACGCAACTACCGGTGTTCATCGCAAGTATCGCCTCAGCATCACCGCGCCGATCGTCTCGGCGCCGGCGGTGGAAATTTACCTGGATGGCAAGACTTACACGGACACCGCCACGGGCAACTCGGCGGCCCAGTCAGGCGCCCAGAACCAGCTGCGGGAGGCCGATGCGCTGCACGCCTTCGTCAGCGTGACGCGCGATGTGGGGCCGGTCTGCGCCTGGGTCAATCTGGCCGAGCGCAGCGTGCTGTTCTCGCCCCCCCTGTTCGTGGACGACACCGCAGGCGGCAATGCGGCGCTGTGGGGGGAACTGGACAGTTACGGCTATACCTATGCTGCGGGACAAAACAATGTGCTGGCCAGCATCTCGCTGGGGGTTTCCGCCAATGGTGACGCGGTGGCCCTTGCGATCGAGGGCACCAACATTCCCAGTACGTCGAATGCCACCCAGGTGACGCCGCTGGGCGCCGCCAAGTCAGGCTCCGGCAGCACGGTCCATTCCTTCTTCAAATTCGATACCGACCAGATCGCCACGACAGGCGCCGTCTTTGATGAGGCCTACGTGTATCTGACCACCACGAGTGGCTCGCCGACGGACAGTGATACTCCCGCGCCGTGGCTGTATCGCGCGGGGGGCTGGGGCGAGTCCGGCGGCACCGGCGACCGCTGGCGCGGCAGCGCGACCATCTGGACCAGCAACTCGGGGAACTCCCTGACCAGCAGCAACTACCCCTGGGTCGTGTCAGCCGAGACCGCGTCCCCGGCCATGGTGGAAAACAGCGCGACGAACATTGCCGTGACCGTGTCCTCGTCGATCCGCTGGCTGGTCAATTCCGTGCTGCCCGCGCCTTTCCGCGTCGGCTCGGTGGGCTTGGCCCTGGCCCTGCAGCCTGGCGACAACATCCCTTGGAACAATTCCAAAGCCCCCCAGTTTCAGGGTCGTAGCGACAGCGCACCGCCCTACCTGCGGGTGCAGTACGACGTGGTGCAGGACCGGCCGGCATACGCCCCGGAAACCAGCCCCCTGGTCGATGCCACCCGCCAGCGGGTGTTCGTTTACAACAGCAACTACCTGTTCGCCCTGAGCTACGCGAGCCCGGACAGCTGGCTGGGCAACAGCAGTGCCTCCCTCATTCAGCCGACCTATCAGGTCGCTTTCCTCGGGCGCCCGGGGCAAACCGGCGCCCGCGACAGTGGCGGCAATTACGTGCGCAACCGCACGACGCCGGTGCCGGCTTTCGACTTCTCCTCGATCTACCTGCTCAGCCATGGCCCGAACGGCGGCAACTTCGACCTGGCCATGTCGAAAATCACGCCCAACACCAACTCTGCCAACGCCGCGCTGGGCGACCAGGAACGCGCCAAGGACACCCAGAACGTGGTCGCCTCCACCACCCTGTCGACGACCGCCACGGGAACCCTGCTGGTCAATAGCTCGCCTGTGGCCACCAGCACCGCCAGCCGCTACATGCTGATCGACCCGTTCAGCAACCTGTCGAGCAAGGGGGGCGAACTCCTGTTCGGCTTGAGTGGGACCTCGCGGGTCTACCGCATTGGAACGGATTGATGGGTGGCCGCGCATGACGCTCAGCTTGCGGCGAGGGGGGGGCACCCTGCTGGCCCTGGCCACCCTGAGCGGTTGCTTCGGCGAGGGCTCCCCCTGGATTCCTGCCGCTCAGTTTCTGCTGGGGCGTCAGGCCACACTGGTGCCGTCTGACAGCCCCTCCGGGCCGTCGGTCGCACAGACGACGGCTCCGACGCCGGCGCTCAGCCCGGAGTCGATCGCCCCGGAGGCCCCGGACGTCCTTCCCTTGATACGGGAAACTGGCGGAACGACCTGGAATGGAGATGTGGCCACGCCTCATTTTCAAGGTCAGGTCGAGGGTCTGGAACGGGAGGATGGAAGGGGCTTGCCCGGGGCCTGGGTGGCCACCCGGGATGGACGCTGGGCCACGACCGATGGCACCGGGCAGTTCGTGCTGCCAGGTTTGCCGCCCGCAGACGGGGTCTACGTGGCTGGTGCCGTCGGCTATGTGAGTACCGTCGTGGCCGGTTTTCCGGCGGATGAACGGCCACTGTTTCACCTGCAGCCCTTGCTGCAGACCGCTGTCAACGGGACAGCGGCGCCACGATTTCAGGCGGCCGCGCTGACGGGCTCCCTGCGGGATGCCGCGGGGCAGCCAGCGGCGGGCGTGCTGCTGGTGCTGGGAGGGGCAGGGCTGGCCTTGCCGGCTGTGGCATACAGCGATGCGGCGGGGCAGTTCCGCTTGCGGGCCCAGCTGGCTCAGACGGGTGCCCTGAGAGCCACGTTGCTGGCCTCCGGGCCGCAGGGCCAGGCCTTGCTCACGGACATTCCCCTGACCGGACGCGATCAGGCGATCGACGGCGCCCCTGCGGATGCAGGCAGCACGGCCTTGCGGCTGACGGCGCCGCGGCACAGTCTGCGATTGGCTGTCGACCCCGCGGGCAGCGCCTTGTCGGTTCAGGCGGCGATCGCCCTGGTGGCGCCGGATGGCACGCGCCTCTCCTTGAGTGGGTTGGGGCCCTTCGCGCTGGCCCCCGTCCCCGGTCTTCGCCTGGCCTTCAGCGGGGGCGTTGCCTCCTCGGATGGCCTGGTCTATTCGCGCTTCGATCGCCCGGAGGTGCCGATCGACTGGAACACGGCCGCCTCCACCTGGAACGAGACGCTGCTGGCCGTTCCGGACGTGACGGCTCCGGACCGCCTGGTGCCGGGGGCATCGCTGGCCTGGCAAGCGGTGGATGGGGCGCGGGGTTACACGGTGGATCTGGCTGGCGATGTGCCGGTCGCGGGTCTGCCCCTGCAAGGCTTCACGCTGGAGACCCGTTTTCCGCTGGTGCTGCCACGGGCGTCGCTGCCGAAGGGCAGCTATCGCCTCGG
>JAYKJB010000110.1 GCA_035285325.1 Candidatus Sericytochromatia bacterium | reverse complement strand
GCCAGCAACTTGGCCGCTTCGCTGCGCCCCGCAGGCGTCCATAGCCGCTCCGGGTCGCCGAGCAGGGCCTCGAACCGGCCCGCCAGGGACGCCCGCGCGCCGCTGCGGCGCAGGCCCGCTGCCGCTGCCTCCAGCGAGGGCTGCAGCGCGGCGGCTTGCTGCCAACTGCTCCGGGCCTCACCCCAGTTTTCCTCGCGTTCGGCGTTTTCCGCAGCGCGCACCGCGGTCTGCAGCTGTCGGTCCACCTCGAGGCCAGCCAACTGCTGCAAAGCCATCGCGAGTGCATCGTCCCCCGGCCGAAGGCTGCCTGCGCGCTCGAGTTGCTCGCGCGCCGCTTCGAGCCGACCGTCGCCCAACGCCTCGAGGCCGGCAGCCATGGCCGCGGCGAAGCGGTCGCCCGATTCACGGTCATTGATGCGGCGGAGGGCCGCCGCGGCACCCGGCGCCTCAGCGTCCAGGCTCAGGGCCTGCTGATACGCGGCGAGCGCAGCGCGATACCGCCCGGCAGACTCTTCACGGGCCGCTTGATCGAGTTGAGCGAAGACCGCGTCCAGGGTGGCCACCCTCGCCTGCCCGCGCCTCACAGCCGGATGATCGGGCTCAATGGCCGCCGCAAGGTCGAAGGCGCGCGAGGCGGCCACCGCATCGCCCCTGGACAGGGCGTCTGCGCCCTCGGCGAGGGCTGCCTTCAGGGCCTCGTCGCGGCCCGCCTCCCCCGCCTCGAGCGCTTGCGCGGCCGCCACCCAGCCGTCCCTGGCCTGCTCGAACTGACCCAGATCCAAGGCGGTGACCGCCGCCGCCGCACGCTCCCGGGCCTCCGCCAGCAGGGCGGCGGCCCAGAGGGCGGAGGGCTGGGCATCCAGACGGGCCTTGATCTCGGCAAAGGCGTCCCTGGCCGCCTGCGCGGCCTTGCGTGCCTCGCTGCTGGCCGCCGCTTGCGCGGCGCTGCGCCGCGCGGCCTCTGCCTGACTGGCTGCTTCCGCCGCTGCGTGCGCCGCGGTCTGTCGGGCCCGCTGCTCGGCCCAGTCCGGCAGCCAGTACAGGGCTGCCGTCACCACGGCCACCAGGCACAGGGATGCAGCAGCCCACCACCGTGTCGGCCGACGGGACGTGAGCCGTGCGGCAGGAGGTCCCGTGGCCGCGGAAGCAGGGGCGAACCGGAGGGGCTCGGTCTGTTCATCCTGATCACTCGCCGCACGCTCGAGTTCCTGCAGCACCGCGGCCGCATCCACTGGCCTGTCGGCCGGGCTTTTCGCCAGAAGGCGCAACGTCAGGCGCCGTACGCGCTCGGGCGCAGGCTGACGTGGCACCGGCGGGGGCACCGGTTCGTGCAGTACGCGCTCGGGAGAGGGATCGGGATAGAACGGCGGATAGGCCGTCAGCAACTCGTGGAGCAGGGTCCCGAGGGCGTAGAAATCGTCCGCCGCCGTGGCTGGCTCGCCACGGATCAACTGGGGACTTTGCCGGCCCGGGGTACCGCCTTCGAGCCTTGCGCCCAGGGGAACGCTGAGCTCGAAGTCGGTGAGCCTGACCGCCCCGGCTGCGTCGATCAGCACGTTGCCGGGCTTGAGGTCGCCATGGACGCGCCCGGCGGCATGCACCTGCCTGAGCAGCCTGACCAGCGCCGCGAAATGGGCACTCCAGACCCGCCAGGGCCGCCCACGGAACTGGCTGAAATCACCACCGGTCAGGTAGGCCATTGGCATGATGCTCCACCCATCCGCCTCGATCGGCTCGGCACAGGCCACCGCCAACTCGGGCCCGAGCAGGGCGGCGACCTCGGCCGCACGGGAGTGGCGGGCGGCGGTGGCGGGGCCCCCCGGATGCGCAAGGTCGACACACTTCAGGGCGAGGAGCTCACCATCGGCCACGGAGGTGGCCAACCAAACCTGTACCGGTCCACGATCGGCGAGCAGCCGTTGCAGGCGGAACCGTCCGCCGAGGTTCCAGCCGATTTCCAGCTCAGGCGTGGACACGGTTCATCCGGGGCCGGGTGCGGCAGCAGGCTCCGACGGGGGCAGGCCTACCTCCTCCCGGTACAGCTCCTGCAGCAACTTGCGCCACTCGGCGTATTGCTCGTCGGCAGTGCCCGTGAGCCGCAGCGTGCGGCCCTCCACTTCCACGACCAGGGGGGCTGCCTCGGACTCGAAGGAGTTGGACAATTCCTTCAGCGCGTCGGTATGCATCTTGGCCTCCTCGCGCTTCTTGATGCCGCTCATCACGGCCATCACGCCGCCTGCGGCAGCCCCATAGCGAGCAGCATCCACCGCCCGGGCGCAGGTGCTATTGCCACAGTTGTCGGGCACCAGGATGGAGGCAGCCACGGCAATGGCGCCCATAGCGATACGGTTGCGCGCCTGTGCCTTCAGCTTTTCCTCCGACTGGATCTCGTCGTAGGTGTAGCGACGCCAGTTGGAATAAGGCTCGTCCATGCGCTCGGAGAACGAGGCATAGCTATCGCTCACGGCATCGACCAGGTTGGCATCGCGCTCGCGGATGCGCTCGACCCGCTGCA
>JAYKJB010000109.1 GCA_035285325.1 Candidatus Sericytochromatia bacterium | reverse complement strand
GCCAGGAATGGCAAACGCCTGGGTCGACGGGAGAAACCTACTGGGAGGGCAGCGTGAAGGCCAGCGGCACCCGGCGGGGGAAGCCCCTCGGTGGAGAAGGTTACGTTGAACTCACGGGCTACGCCCGGCGCTTCGCGGCACCCATCTGACGCTGAGATGGGGCATTCACGTCGGCGTTCCCGCCTGACCCGGGCGGCCGGGTAAGACTCCGTCGCGACCAGGGGTTTTGGCAGCCTCGGATGCGGGTTGCATGGGCTTATGAGTCCTTGCTTCCGCGCGTCTGCCCTGATCACCGCCATCGCGTTGACTGCCGCCTGGGGCTGTCAGGCCACCTTGCCTGCACTGGAGGCGTTCACGGTCCAGCGTGTCGCCAGCACCAAGCGGGCTGCCCCGCTGACCGGGGTCTCGGGCGCGATCCGCCTCCCTCCCCGCCTGATCGGGCTCGATGGGGCCACCTTGGTCGGCTTGGACGGGGCGACCCTGGTGGGACAGGACGGGGCGACCCTGGTGGGGCTGGATGGGGCCACCCTGGTGAGGCCTGACGGCGTTCCCCTGCTTGATTCGCCGGCCAACGCAAGGCTCTCTAAACCTTCCGCTATGCGACGCTTGATGAACGACACGGAGAAGGAGCGCCCGCTCAGTGGTGCCCGGGTCTATCTGGCGGATGCGGAGGGGCGCGCCCTGCCGGGTTTGCCCGAGGGTCGCACGGACAGCAACGGGCGTTTTGTGCTCAAAAAGGTGCCTGTGGGGCTCACCTACGTCGTGGTGGCGGAGGCCGCCTCTCAGAATGGCAAAGTGGCCCGTCTGACCAGCCTGGCGTCCACCCACGGCGGCGAGGCCGATGTTCGCATCGGGCTTGGAACGACCATGGTCACGGCCGCGTTGCTGTCGGAAGCCTCGCAAGGCCTCGGGCGCATCGACAATCGCGAGATGCAGGCCGTCGCCGCAACGGTCGAGCGTCAGTTGGACCTTGCCCGTCTGCCGGACTTGACGGACACGCGAGCGGTGGCGGAGGCCGCTCAGGCCATGGTGGCTGCCAGCCGCGAGGTGCAAGCGCAACTGGCGCCGTTGCAGAAAGAGCTGGCAGAGGGAGGGGGAGCCTCCGCCGATTTGCAGGCGCGAGTTCAGGAGCAACTGGGGCTACCGCCAGATTCCCCCCCCCGTTCCCCCGCGTCGGCCGCGGCCACCGCAGCGGCCTCAGGGGTTCTGAGCGTGGTGGCGCCGTCCCCTTCTGCGCTGCGAGATTCGGCCGCCACGCAGCCACTCGCCGCCAATCCGACTGCGAGTGCCTCGCTCCTGCCCTCACCGCTGTCTTCGGCCACTGGCATCGCGACCGCAGGACTCCCCCTCGTCGCGTCCCCCCTCCCGTCACCCTCTCCACAGATGACGCCCATTGCAGGGCCCGTGCTCCCTCCGCCCTCGCCCTCCCGCAGAGTTGTGGGACCGTTTTCGGTGTCGACGCTGATGGGTGAGCCGAAACGGGCCACGACTATCGATGGCAAGGGAGAGGGCGCGAGCTTCAAGGCGCCTTGGGGGCTTGTTCTCAGCCAGAAGGCCCCCTCTGTCTTCAAACCACAGGGGGCCCCGGCGGCGACGCTGCTCATTACCCAGGAAGGCGGCGACCAAGTTCGCTTCTTGTCGCTGGCCGACCGCAGCCTTGCCAGTCGTCAATACAGGTCGGTGGACTACCCGCTGGCTGTGCTGGTCGATCCAGAGGCTCGATTGCTGGTCGGCTCGTACTCCAATGGCGGTGTCTACGGGGTTTCGGCCCCTTGGGGCTGGGCCTTCCCGGCGTTGATGCAAGGGACAGAAAAACTCGAAAAGCCGGTCGCCCTGGTCCAAGGTGAGCCGGGGGTGCTGTATGTGGCGGACAGGCAGCGTTTCGGGATCTTCAAATACGAAAACACACGCCTCAGTCGGCTGGCCGGAGGCCCCGAGGAGGGCTACAACAATGGCTCAGGAGATAAGGCTCAGTTCGGCATGCTCCATGGAATGGTGTGGGTGCCAGGGAAAGGGTTGTACGTTGCCGACAGAGGCAACCATTGTATTCGTCTGGTGAATTCGAGTGGCCGGGTCACCACGGTGGCCGGCAATCCCAAGGAGCGTCAGGAAGGTCATGCCGACGGAGATGGTCTCTCAGCGCGATTCCGTTCGCCAGCGGGTCTGGCTGCCGACGAGGACGGAAACGTCTATGTCTCGGATTCCGGTAACCACTGCATTCGGATGATCACGCCCGAGGGCGTCGTGCGAACGATTGCGGGTGGGGTGGGCCAGAAGGATTGGCGCGATGATCCCCAGGATGGGCGCAAGGCGAGGTTCAACGCCCCCAAAGGCATTGCAGTGACGCCGGATGGGGCGACCATTTACGTGGCCGACACCTACAACCATTGCATTCGGGTGTTGAAGCGAATCGAGGGCACGTCCTAGAGCGCTGACCGATTCAGGCGCACGGCCCTGCGCATCGGGCCGAGCCCCCGAGGTCAGATCACCAACTCAGGCAGCCCCTGCGGCCGAGCATCGAACTCGGCCTTGTAAGCGGCCATATCCGGGCGTCCCAGGTTGCCGAACATGAATTTCTTGTAGGCCTCGACGCCCGGCTGGTCCAGCGGGTTGATGCCTTGCAGGTAGCCTTCGGCCAGGGTTGCGACCTCGAACATGTAGAACAGCTGGCCCAGCGTGTAGGCGTTGATTTCCGGAATTTCCACGTTCAGGCTCGGACGGCCATCCTTGGCATAGGCGAAGCGCGTACCGTCCATTGCCCCGCGCTGCATGCGGTCGAGGTCCCAGCCTTGCAGGTAGTTGAGGCCGTCAAGGTCGGCCGAATCGGCCTCCACCGTCAGCGCGCGGGCACTGCGCCCCACCACCAGGTTCGTCACCACCGTGTTGAAGGGACCTTCCTGCACCTGCTGCCCCCGTGCGTGCAGGTCGCGGCTGTTCACCGAGGTGAAGGGAATGCGTCCGCCCCCTTGCTTGCCGAGGCTTTCGGCGCCGAGCTGGTCGTACCAGAAGCCGAAGAACTCCAGGCGCTTGGTCCAGGCGGCCATGATCGAGACGTTGCGGCCCGCACGGTACGACAGATCCATCAGGGCGGCATACATGTAGGCCGGATTCTTGAACATGTCGGCTTCGCGGCAACGCGCCGCCATGGCGCGGGCGCCCGCCACCATCGCCTTGATGTCGACGCCCGCAATCGCGGCCGGCAGCAGGCCCACCGGGGTCAAGACGGAGAAGCGGCCGCCCACATTGTCCGGAATCACGAAGGTGTCGTAGCCTTCCTGGTTGGCCAGGGCCTTGAGGCTGCCCTTGGCGACGTCGGTGGTGGCGACGATCCGCCGCGCGGCCTCAGTCTTGCCATAGACGCGCTCGGCCCACTGGCGGAAGACGCGGAAGGCGATCGCCGTTTCGATCGTGCCGCCCGACTTCGAGATCACGTTGATGGTGGCATCGCCCGCGGCATCTCCCGGCGCCTTCGGCAAACGGTCCAGCAGGGCGTGCATGGCATCCGCATCGAGGTTGTTGCCCTCGAAATAGATGCGCGGGCGTCCCGCGCGAGCCTCACGCGGCAGTTCATTGCGGAAGGGTGAATAGAGCGATTCCAGGATCGCGCGGGCGCCCAGGTAGGACCCGCCGATGCCCAGCACCAGGTGGATATCGCCGGCCGCAGCCAGCCGGTCCGCGGTGGCCACGACGCGGTCGAGCAAGGCCTCGTCCTGCTCCGGCAGGTCCAGGAAACCCAGGAAGTCTTTGCCTGCCCCATCGCGGCGCTGAATCTGGGCATGCACCTCGGCGATCGGACCGGCCATCTCTCGGATCGCGGGCAGGCTCAGCCCACGCTCGGAGCCGATCAGGCGGTCGAGCATGTAGTTGAACTCGAGGCGAACGGTCATGGCCTCGCACCAGGCGGGATCGTGGTGATTCGTCACGGCGTGGACTCCTGCAAAAATGAATGAAGACCGCGGTGGCCACCGCGTGGGGAGGCCGCCCGAGGGCATTATCCGGGTTCAGCCTCCAGCCGTCCACGGGGGCGTCGGCCCGGCGCCGCCGGCGCCCGTCGTGCTGCTTGGCCACCTTCGGCAGCGCGGCCGCTCCTCACCTGCGCGCGAACGGACCCGGATCCGGCGCGCATGACGATGGGAGGCTATCGCGTGGAGCCTCCGACAGCCTACACTGAAAAGATGCTGCCGGCCCTGTTCGCCACGCCACCGCTCGACGTGCTTGTCGCCGCCGCAGGCGATGGAATCGTGGCTTCCTCCCGAGCGAGCGGTCCGTGACGCCTCCCCTTTGCGTGCTGGTGACCGGTGCCAGTGGCTGCGTCGGTCATCGGGTCGTGCACCGACTGCTGCAGGCCGGGACCTGGCGCGTGCGGGCACTGGTGCGCGACCCGGGCCGTTGCCTGCTGCCCCCTCACCCCTTGCTTGAGGTTGTGGCAGGCGACCTGCTGGACCTCCGCGAGGACAGCACCGCCACCCGGGGCGTGGCGGCGATCGCCCATCTGGCCACGGCCTGGGGCGATCCGGTGGCTTACCCGGTAAACGTCGGCGCCACGCTCGCGCTGGCGCGCCTCGGTCGCCCCATGGTGTACCTGTCGACCGCCAGCATCCTGGATGGGGCGGGCGCCTTGCTTCCCCAAGCCGAGACGCTGGGCACCGATTATATCCGCAGCAAGGCGCTCGCCTATCGCGGCTTGCGCGAGGAGGGGTTGACCGGGCACGTGCGCACCCTCTTTCCCACCCTGGTGGTGGCCGGAACCCGTGACGGCCCGGCCTCCCATCTGGGTCGTGGCCTGGCGCGGAGTCGTCGCTGGCTGTCGCTGGCTCGTCACGTGACCCTTGAGGCGCGGTTTCACTTCATTCACGCCGGCGACCTCGCCCGCATGGTGGTGGCCTGCCTCCAGGCGCCGGATCGCGCCGGGGACCACGTCGTTGGCCAGCCTGCGATCAGTCTGGAGGCGGCGCTGGCCGAACTGAGCGCGTGTCATGGCATCCGACGCCGACCGTGGTTCGATCTGGAACCGTGGCTCCGTCCCGTCGCCGGCCTGGCCGGCGCCCGCATGACGGCTTGGGACAGGCACTGCTTGAAGACCCGGGAATTCGTCTATGCGGGCGCCATGGCCCCTGAAACGGTTGGAATGACCTCCGAATGGCCGAATCTCTCGGCGATCGCGAAGTACGAAGGTTGGCTGGCCGCTTGACCCAAGAACAGAACAAGCTGGGGTACATGAAGAATGGCGCGCCCTGGCGCCGGAGTCTCAGTGTGACTGCTCGTTCCAAGTTTTTTCGCATGGTTTGCCTTGTGGCCTCGCTTTCCTTGCTGGAAGCGTGTGTTCAGCCGCGCAATCAGCCATCCGTGCAGGTCACGCGCCGGGCTCCTGCCGCGGTGCGAGCCACCCCCGTGCCGGCGGCCACCGCGGTGGCCCGCATGGTGATGCCCACCCCGACCCCCACCTCGCCCACCTCGCCTGCCGCGTCGCCGTCGCCCTCCCCCGTGGCTTCTGCGACGGCCACGCCCGTCGCCAGCGCCACGCCAGCGCCCGAGGTGGTCAGCATTCCGGTGGCTCTCAACGCCGCCGCTGGCGTCGGTCTCGATGCCGAAACGCGCAATTTCCTCGTGGTCAGTGCGGCCAACACCAGCAAGATCGGCGCCTTCGACGTTGCGGGAAGCGACACGTCCGCAGCCTATGGACTGGCTCACGCGCCAGGCCTCGCGCCGACTGCGCCGTTTCAGCGAGCCTCCGCGCGCGCCGCCGATCGTCATCTCGCCTTTCGACGAGCCGAGTCCCGAGACCTGGCGACCCTGGTGCGGAGCCCGCGGCGCCGCCTGCTGCAGAGCCAACCCCTCGTCCTGGGGGATACCCTCAAACTTTGGGTGATCAAGGAGTTTCTCGAGGACGATTTCGACGAGGTGCAGGTCACGGCCGAGGTGGCGGTGGTCGGCCAGCACTGCTTGATTGCGCTGGATCAGGCGGCGACCCAAAGCGCAAGTCGTCGCCAGGCCTTGCGGCTTCGGGCACAAGAGGTCGCCGAGGCCTTCGACCGCACCATTTACCCCACCACGACCCGGATTTTTGGCAGTGAGCCCAAGCCAGGGGTGGACGGGGATGAACGGGTGATGATTCTGTTCTCGCCGGCCGTGGGCAATTACGGCAAGGACACCACGCTGGGCTATTTCTCCCAGCGAGATGCCTTCGCCCCCGATCCCCGCGCCGGGGGCAAGCTGGCCCGCAGCAACGCGCGGGAACTGCTGTACGTGTCGAGTCAGATTCTTCTGCAGGGAGGCCCGCAGGATTACCTCGGTACGATCGCACACGAGTTCCAGCACATGATCAACTTCAATCAGAAGGTCCTGCTCGGCAAGCAACGCACCTCGGAGGACCTCTGGATCGACGAGGGCATGGCGATGTACGCCATCGAAGCCAACGGCTACGGCTTGAAAGCCGGCGGGACGGTGCTCGCCAATCACGTGAAGCAGTTTCAAAAGGAGCCCGACGCCTACTCGCTGAGCGACTGGGACGGCAATCCGCAGGGCATCGGCTATGGCCCGGTCTACTTGCTGGTCGTTTACCTGGCTGACCATTTCGGCGAGGACCTGATCAAGGCGATCGTGACCTCTCCCAAGGTGGGGGTGGGAAACGTGTCGGACATGCTGCAAAAGCGGGGGGCCAATCTGGCGGGGGTGATCCACGACTGGGCCCTGGCCAATTTGCTGGATGGCGATGAGTCGGTGAGCGATCCTCGCTATCAATATCAATCGCTGGCGATGCGCGGGGCCAACGGGATGACCAATCTCAGCGGATTTACCACCTCGACGATCCGTTTGCCGACCAGGCTGCGGGTTTCGGGCCGTCCGCTGAACGTGCGTTACTACCGTCTCGAGGACGGCGTGCTGGCGCCCCGTTTCACCATCACGGGGGCATCCGGCGCGTCCGTTCAGCCCTGGCCTCGCCTGGTGCTCCCCTGAGTTTTCGGCATCCTTCGAGAAGCCAGGCCCAGCCTACCGACCAAGCGGCTCAGAAGACCTCGCGCACGATGTCGCGATCGATCAGGGCCACCGCCGACTGCACCCGTTCGACGAAGCCCGGGCTCATGCCGGGCACGTCCTTGAACTGACTGAGCATGTCGATGACCTGGCGCAGGTGGCGGACCAGCTGACCTTCATCGATGCCCGCCATCTCGGTCACGTGGGCCCACTGGGCTTCCCCAGCCCAGGCCTGGACCATGCCGCAGTAATCCGTCACCACGGTGATGGGCAACTCCACCTCCGGGAAGCGATCCTGGATGCGATACAGTCGCTGGGCGATGTCGATGACGTCCTCGGCCACCTGCACCACTTTCGGGCTGGGGCGAATCGGGCGCCAGGCCATGCGACCCCGTACCGGTTCGGCCACGATCGCGCTGGTCACCGCGGCCAGTTCGTCCGGGGCCAAACTTTCCAGCAAGCCGGCAGCCAGGCTTTCAGAGGCCACCAGTTCATTGGCGGTGCGCAGGTTGGCCAGCGCCACGCCACGTGGCAGGAGGTCCCGTCCGCGCAGGAAGTCGGCCTGTTCCAGCACCGTCCGCAGGGTCGTGAACTGGTTCCAGAATCGGGTCCGGATCGTTTCGATCTGGTCATCCAAGGCTGTCAGCAGCTTCCGCGTCTTGCCCAGGTCAACCTCGGTGGCCTTGCAGGTGGGCAAATGCCGGCACGTGTGGCAAGGTTGCGCTTGCAGGGCCTCCTCGGTCTCACGGAAGGCGCTGCGCGCACGCTGCAGGGCCGGCGAGGTCTGTTCCGCAGGCAGGACCAGCGCGGGATCCACGCCGGCTTCCTCCAGCCACTGCGACCACCAGGCGGGTTCCCACTGGACTCGCTTGGTTTGCATGTAACTGAGCGCCTCGCCCGCATCACGCCAACCTCGCGGCACGCCGCGCACCGTGGCTCCCGTCGAGAGCACCAGGTCCTTGGCGGCCAGCCGAACCAGTTGACCGTTGCCCAGCAGGGCGGTGAATTGCACCCCGCGCTTGGTCCGGTACTTGTTCAACATCAGGGCCAATTCACTGTTCGGCAGGCCGGGACGCTTGACCACGATCACGGAATCGAAGGGGGCCGCCAGGACCGTTCGCTGGGCTTCCTTTTCGTTTTGCCCCCTCAGGTTCTTTTCCAGGTCCCGCAGCGTTTGGGCGGCTTCCTCCGCCCGGCGCTTTTCGCCCACATAGGCCAGGATGCGATCTTTGCGGGCGAATTCGGCCTCACGAGGACAGGCTCCATCGGTGGCGTCCAGGCGGGCCCGCAGGGGAATCCGCCGCGTTTGCATCTCGGCCACCGTGGCGTTGTTCTGAAACTGGCTGAAACACTGTTCGACGATGCGACGCGCCTGCGCCTCGTCGTACTGGTGCACCAGATTGATGACCATGTTGTAGTTGAGCGTGAAACGGCTGCGCAGGGGTTCGGCGCGTCCCTGAAACAGGGCGGCCACTTCCGGAGCCCCGTAGCGGTGGCTGCCAAGTACGACCCCGTAGCCTACCGTGTCCATGCCCCGTCGACCGGCCCGCCCCGTCATCTGGGCAAATTCCCCGACCGTCAGCATGCGGTGACCATCATCGGTGCGCTTCGACAGGCTCGTGATCACCACCGTGCGCGCCGGCATGTTGATGCCGGCCGCCAGCGTCTCGGTGGCGAAGACCACCTTGAGCAGGTTGGCCTGGAACAGTTCCTCGATCAGCAGCTTGAGCGGCGGTAACAGGCCGGCGTGGTGGGGGGCGACGCCCGAGGGCAGCCGCTCGAGCCAGCCCTTGGTGGCATTGGACGTGAGCATCCCAGGTGTCTGGGCGATCGCCGCATCCACCGCCGCCCGGATGCGGGCCTTTTCTTCCGGGGTGGTCAGGTCATTGCCGCCGCGGATCGTGGCGATCGCCTCTTTCTCGCAGCCCAGGCGCGAGAAGACGAAGAAGATCGCCGGCAGCATGCCCTTTTCGGACAGCTCGTGGGCCACGTGACTGCTGGCCGGCGACTCCACCCAGCCATCGCGGACGAAGGCCCGGGCCCGCAGACGTCCCCGCTGGTCGAACAGCGGTTCCACCTTGTCCAGGCACATGTACGGTTCCAGCGGAACGGGGCGTTCCTCGTGAAGAATCACGTCCATGGGTTGATGCACGTCCGAGACCCAGGCGGCCAGTTCGTCCGCATTCGGGATGGTCGCGGACAGCGCCACGATGCGGGTGTTCTTGCCGAGGAAGACGATCGTCTCCTCCCAGACGGTGCCGCGCCCATCCGCCCCGATGTAGTGGGCCTCGTCGAGGATCACGTGGGACACGTCCTCCACCTGGCTCGGGTCCACCTGCAGCATGTTGCGCAGGATCTCGGTGGTCATGATGAGCACCGGGGCATTCGGCTGCAGCACCACGTCGCCGGTCACCAGTCCGACATCGTCTCCGAGGTCCCGACGCAGATCGCGGTATTTCTGATTGGAGAGCGCCTTCAGCGGCGTGGTGTAGATGCACCGTCGTCCCTGGCTGCGGGCCAGGAAGATCGCGAATTCCGCCACGATTGTCTTGCCTGAGCCCGTCGGGGCCGAGACCAGCACCGAGCGTCCCGCCAGCAAGGCCTCCATGGCCTCCCGCTGGAAATCATCCAGCGGGAAGCGCTGCTGCGCGGCAAACGCATCGATCAGCGTGCCTGTCGCGGTCGGTTTCGCACGCTTGGCCGCCGGCTTGCGCGGGGCGGCGGAGGGCAGCGTTTCAGCGAGGGGCGGCTGAGGGGCCGGAGGTTCCACCGGCACACCCCGCTTTTTCGGGGCCGGCGCTGGCTCTGCTGCGCTGGCGAGGGCCTTGCGGGGCCGGCGAGGCGCTGGCGGGGTGGTCGCGGCCGGGGCGACCGAGTCGGCTGGGGTCTTGCGGGCGCGAGCGCTGGGAGTAGGGCGTTGGGGCATCGCCGTCATGATATACCATGTGGCCCGGAGGGACAGGGCGTGTGGGAATTTGAGCGGGCCGCGCGGGCCGAGGGGCATGCGCGCATCGCAGGCGTCGACGAGGCGGGGCGAGGTCCCCTGGCAGGCCCGGTCGTGGCGGCCTGCGTCCGCTTACCGGATCCCCTGCCGGAGGCGTTGCAGGGCCTGACGGATTCCAAGCGCTTGAGCGCGCGGGCGCGGGCGGCCTTCTTCACAGCCATCCGCCAGCATGCGCTGGGGTGGGGCATCGGCATCGTGTCCGCCCAGGTGATCGATGAGATCAACATTCTGCAAGCCACCTTCCGCGCGATGCGCGAAGCGATCGCGGCCTGCGACGGGCCGGATTATGTGATCGTCGACGGGAAGCTGCGCGTCCCAGGTTTGACCATCGTGCAGCGTGCCGTGGTGCAGGGCGATGGGCGCAGCTGGTCGGTCGCGGCGGCCTCCGTGCTGGCCAAGGAGACGCGCGATGCCCTGATGCAGGAGGCCCATGAACGCTGGCCCGAATACGGCTTCGCGCGCCACAAAGGCTACGGCACGAAGGAGCATCTGGCGGCGATCGCCAGGCACGGTCCGTGCCCCCTGCATCGCCTGAGTTTTCAGCCGGTGGCCAAACGAATGGCCGAGGAGACGCCGCAACGCGTTTGAGCCGCGCCCTCCGATGGTATGATGGCGGCATCCGAGCATGGGCCGGGCGCTCCTCGAGCGTTCGCACCACACGTCCAGGTGGCCGCCGGGAGGCTCCGCTCCGCTCGGAGGAGTGATGCTGTCCCGGAAGAAATGTATGAGGGTCCATGCCGGCCAAGAAGCGACGGGTCTCCTTGCTCGGAGCCTTCGAGATCCAGGCGGAGAATGGCAGTCTGGTCCGCGACGGCCTGATTCTCGGTTCTCGCAGAGATCAGCTGGGCTTTGTCATCGAGACCTCGCGCGAGAGCATCGAACACATCGTGGCGCTGCTGGCTCCGCCGCATCCCGGCTTGCCCTTGAGGTTGACCGCCTCAATCGGCCAGCTGCTCGAAACGCTCCAATGTGAGCTGGTTCGGGTCGAACTGGAGCCCCTGCCGCTGGAATTGACGGAGCCCAAGGAAGGCTACGGGGCCTACGTGCAGGGGTTTCTCATTTTTCGGCCGGCGGGGCGACGCGCGCAGCGGCTGGCCATGACCGCCACGGAGGCGATCCAGGTGGCGCTGCGTCAGGGCCTGACCCTGATGGCCGCCGATGATTTGCTGCAACTCGATGTGACTCAGTTGCTCCACGATATGGATGGCCTGCAGACCGAACGGGCCCGGGATGATCGCCAATTTCATTCTTTCGTGAGTCGGGTGACGGCGACTGACTTTCAACGCTTTTACGAGAAGCACCACAAGCGTCCGCCGGACCTTCCGGAAGAGGACTGAGCACGTTCGTTTGCTGCGTACGCAGCGACCGGTCGCCACCATGACAGGCGGGAGGGACTCGCCGTGCTTCTGGCGTCTGCGCAGACCGGGTTCATCGACTTTCACGCGCACCTGCGGGGCAGCAAGGACTTGGCCCATCCGCTGATCGCGGACGTTCCCTTGATGCGCCTGGCGGCCGGCTGGTTAGAGCCTCTGGTCGCTCAGGGGGTGGATTGGTTCGCCCAGTATGGGCGTCATCGCCTGCTGACGCGCCTGTATCCTCGCTTCAAGGCGATCGGATTCATGGAGATCATGCGGCAGTTCAACAAGTATCAGGCCGATTCGCTGGTCGCCAGCATGGACGAGATGGGCATTCGAACCACCGTGATCTGCGCCATCGAACCGTTCTTCGAGACGTTGGACCTGCTCGACTGCCTCGCACCTCACGGCGACCGTTTTGCGGTGTTCTGCTCGGTCGATCCCGAAGACCCGGAATTTCGCGCTCGTTTTCAGACCTATGTGGCGACCGGTCAGGTCTTCGGCTTGAAAATTCACCCGTCTCTGGCGGGGCCGCTGCCGACCAGCGAGCGCATGTTCGACCTGCTGGAACTGGCCCGCTTGCACCAGTTGCCCGTGATCGTTCATACCGGCACCTTTCCCTTTCCGCTCTGTGAGGGGGCCGACAATGCGCTGGCCCTGGAACCGGTGATCCGAGCCTTCCCTGACGTTCCGATCGTGCTGGCCCACATTGGCTGGGACCAATCGGCTCAGGTGCTCGCCCTGGGTTACGACTATCCCAACGTCTTCACCGATACCTCCTGGCAGGGGCGCGCGATCATCCGGGAGGCGATCGTGGCGCTGGGCGTCGAACGGGTGCTGTTCGGCTCCGATTTTCCGCTCTTCAGCCAGCGCAAGGCACTCGGAACCCTGCTTGAAGCGGTCACCCCGGAAGAACTCCGCGCGATCGCGATCGACAATCCGCGACGGCTTCTGCGGCGGCCGCAAATGAAGGTGTGATCGGGCGCACCCGGGGTGGCGGTTCACCATAACCGGAAAACGCCGCAAAGCACGTGGTGATGCGATTAAGGAGCCGGGGTACAAAGGTTATAGGCACTCCCTACTCCGTGGGATGTCGACCCTTCCCCCACCCGTCTCCTGGGGTCTGCGGCTTGCGATTCGTCCGTTCCAATCGATTTTTCTGGACCCTTCTGAGCGTGGCCCTGCTCGCAGGCTGCAAAGCGGAGGAACTGGGGTCGTATCTGGGCGTGGGCGACGAGACGCCGCCTGTCGCCGAGGGCACGCCCCCACCGCGCCGCGCCCCGATCGCCACCCCCGAACCCGCGCCCAAAGCCACCCCGTTGGCCATGGCCGCTCATCTCAAACGCAATCTGACATTCGACATCGTGCGGGGGCGCGCGATCGGTCAGGTCTATGAGGGCAAGACCAAGGTCGCCGTGGTCACCTTCCTGGCGGCGCTGGCGATCAAGCCGGATGACCCGGTGGTCAAACTCTGGCTAGATGTGATCAATGAGGCCCTGCTGACGAAACGCAGGTCACAACTCTCCAGAGCGCCCGAGGGGGCGTTGGGCGCACCTGGCTTCGACGGCCTGAGGCCTCCCGCGCCAGAACTTCCCCGTCCCGCCGTTCCCGCCCCGAGCGCGACGCCTGACCCGGCGTTGATGTTCTGATGAGCCGATCGGGAGCAGACCGTGACTGAACCAACCTCCGCGTCGGGGCCCCATCTCCCTTCGGCCCGCTCGCCGTTTCCTCAGCCACCAAGCGTCTCGCAGTGGCAAGCAGCGCCAGCGGATTGGCGCTTGCCCCCATCGCGCACGCCGGATTGGCAGCGCGCCCTGCAGACGCCAACCAGCTGGAACCAGCCCGCGCCAGCCGCTTCGCCGCCGACGGCAGCGGCGACCTCGCCTGTGCCTACCACCGTTTCTCCGCCGCTCGTTGGCCAGTCGTCGGCGCCTGTCGCGTCGCCTCCCCTTCGTGAGGCCGGGATGGATCCGGCCACCACGGCCCCGGCGCGTCCCGCTGCCCGGCAAGCCTCAGCGGATCAGCCCTCTGACTTCGATCCGCTGAGTGAGTTCGAACGTTTCGTGGGCGCTGGTCAAGGCTTTGACCCTTTGGCGGCCTTCGAGAAGGGCATGGCTGATCAAACCGATATGTTCCAGGACTACGTGGAGAACCTGGAGCGGGAGATCGCGGGGAGCGCACCTGAGCCGGCGACCACCCAGACCGCGGCGACTTACGTTCCCAACTGGGTGCTGGTGGACGACCCGGACGCCGACGAGGGTGAGCCCGCGGTGCCTTACACCGTGACAGAGTGGGACCCGGATCTGGAAGAGGGAGACACCCTTCAGGACGACTGGGACGTGCCCGATGACGCCGGGGCAGATCCCCACGCCTACCACCCGCTGCTGGATGCCGGCCGGATGGCGGCTCGGCGTCCCCACGACACGGACGAAGGGGATGAAGATGAGACGGAGGCGGATGCCGCCCAGGTCCCTCCGGTTCGCCTGGTCGAACCCGAGGTCATGCCGCCCCCGCCCCCGCTCTTCCCTTCGTCGCGGCGCGAGCATCCGTACTGGAAAGCGGGCGATCTCGATGAGTCCGACCTCGACTTCAGTCGGGATGAATACCTGGGCACGGACGAGGATGATGAGTGGTGGGGTGAGGACGATGCTGAGGCGCCCCCCCCGACGCAGCCCCGTCCCCAATCGCCCCACGCCTCCGGTCCGCGCGGTCAGCGGACGACGGGCCGCCCGACCGCTCGTGCCCCCATCGGAGGCCGCGCGGAGAGGCCTGCCCGGGTTGAGGCGGCTCCGGAACCTTTAGATGACGAAACCTCGCGAGCGGTGCCTGCGGGCGTCACCAGCCTGCGCGAGCAACTGCCCGGACCACGTCGCTTGCTCGCCATCAGCGCTCGCTCCGCCCTGCTCGGCGTTTTGCTCTTCGGGGTCTACAGCCTGGCGCAGCCCCGCGGGGCGAACCTACATCTTCCTCGAAATCCCCTCTCCGCGCCCTCATTCGAACTGGGGACCTTGCTCGACTCGCTGCCTTTTTTCGGCGACTCCCGAGAGACCATCGCCGCCCAAAAGGCCAATGCCAGTGCCGTGGAGCAGGCGATCCGCTCCTACGTGAAGGACCGTCAGAAGCTGCCCCCGACGCCGAATGCCATCGAGGCCCAGCTGTCCCGCATGGACCTCGATCCGCGGAATCCTTATGACACGACGGAACCTGCTGTGATTGTCTTTGGAAAACGCCCCAAGAACCGCCCCGGTGCGGTCATGGTGGAGTTCGTGGGCAGCGACTACGTGATTCGTCTGGCGGCTCGCTCAGGCCATCCCTTGAGGGAAGGAAATGGGGACTACACCCTGCGCGGAGAACTGGCCAGCCTGGCCCCCCAAATGGCCGGAGCCAGGAAGACCGGCGCGGATGTCTCCCCGAGTGCCGGCACGACGGTGCCGGACGATTCCGGCGGGACCCCGCCTGGCAAATCTGCCCCCGCCAGCGCCTCGCCGCTCCCAGGGGCTTCTGCAGAATCCACTGAGCGTCGTGGAAGCTGGCTGCCCAAGTTTGAACTGGCTGAGTTTCTCGATTCCCTGCCGTTCTTCGGCGAATCAAGCAAAATCATTGCCGCGCACAAAGTGAATGCCGCGGCCGTCGAGCAAGCGCTTCGCTCCTATGTGCAAGAGCGCCAGAAACTGCCCCCCACGCCCAACGCGATCGAATTGCATCTGTTTCGGTTGGACCTGGACCCCCGCA